>JBFWSD010000007.1:0-19419 GCA_050248575.1 Gemmataceae bacterium | reverse complement strand
CCGCGCCGCACCAGTGCGGATCGGCCTGCTTCTCGAATGGGACCAGATCGCGGAGCATGGCAAGAAAACTCATCGTTCCGCCCGAGCTGGCGGGCGAAACGATGAATCCACTTCGGCTAGACCTGCCCGGGCGCCGTGGGCGGCAGCGGGCCGCGCACGCGTTTCTGCACGTCGAGTTCGAGCGGCCCGAACATCGTCTCATGGCGATGCACGGCCATATGCAGCCCTTGCAGCAACCGCTTGGCCGTGAAGAAGTTCATGACGACGCGGCTATTCAGCTTGATCGGCACGTTCGGCGAAGGTGTCATCTGCGTGTTCAGGCCGAAGTCGAGCACCAGCTCTTCCGGCAAACTCGTCACGTGGCAGAAGTTCGTGTAGATCGTGCTCAGCTGGCTGGTATCGACCGCAAATTGCGGCTGCTGCTGGGCGGGTTGCCTCTCGGAACGTTCGGCTTCGGCCATGAGTAACCTCCAAAGATGTCCAACACGTCGTCAGGGGCCGACCGGCGGCGGTCACATGAGCCCCAGGTCAAATGTAGCGGAGATGGTCCGCCACAGCCACCAGGCCGCGGTGCGCCAGCGGCAGTGCACTTTCACTTGCGCGAACGTGCCTGGGTAGATGGTACCGTCCGGCTCGTCGATGGCCACCGCCACCAGGTAGCAAGGAGAGAGCGGCGCGAGCTCGTTGTCCGAGGGATTCGTGCCGCCGGTCTGCACCTGCACCGGGCCGCCGGCGCGATTGGAGAGAGGCAAGGGGATGGTCTTGGCCGTCGCTTCCGGCAACTGCACGATCGTCCCATGCCAGATGCGCGGGCCGCAGCCCTGCACGCGCAGATCGACCGGCAAGTCTCCGCCCTTCTGCTGCGCCCGCGCGCGGTCTTCGCGCAACAGCCGATATTCCGAGGCCGTCACGGCCATCAGCACGCGCAGGTGTTTCGATTCGGCGATGGTGCAGAAGGGAGCGGTCTCGGTCTTGTCCCAGCGGCGGCCCACGGCGTCGATCTCCGGCGCCCCCATGACCACACCGTCACGCGGAGAACGCAGCACGAGTTCTTCTTTCAACTTTTCGTAATGGCGAACGTTGGCCGCGTAGCGATCGCGTTCTCCCTCGGCCCGCGCGATGCGGGCACGAGCCTGCCCCTGGTCGAGGTCGCTACTCACCAGGGCCAGCTGGTCCTTGCCGGCCCGCATCTCGGCCTCGGCGATGCCGAATTGCGTGCGCGCTTCCTCCAGGGAGTTTTCGATCTCCAGGTTACGAAATTCGGCCAGCACGTAGCCGGCGGGCACGCGCTGCCCGTTCTGCACGTGCAGCTTTTCCAGGATGCCCGGCACCTGGACGAACACCTGGGCCGAAGCCGAGGGCACGACCTGCACCACGCCGGTCTCGCGCACCCGGCTCACCGGCAGGGGCAAGAAAAAGAACGCCAGCAAGAGTGCTACCACCACGCTGGCCGTGAGCGCCACCCGTCCTCGTTTCATGTCCGGCAATCTCCCACGCTTGTGCAGGTTGCTGCCCAGCCGATAGAGCGGCCAGCCGATCATCGACGCCAGCGCCGCCAGCGCCAGCAGGGCCCCCACCGCACCCAGCTTGTAAGGCTTCAAGAAAGTATAGAGCATGTACAGGATCACGAACGTGATGAACCAGCGATACACGTAGCTCACGATCGCATAGGTCACGAACAGCACGCGCCGGTTCAGGTCCATGTGCGGCTCGGGCTGCTGCTCGATCCCCAGGCAATACTCCTGCGCCAGCCGCGACAGGTACTGGTTCGAACGAATGCGCAGGTTCGGGATCTCCATCCAGTCGGCCAGGATGTAGTAGCCGTCGAATCGCATCAGCGGGTTGGCATTGAACACCACCGTGCTCACGCTGCACACCAGCATCAAGCTCAGCGACAGGTTGTTGATGAACGGATGCGTCGACGTGTTCCACCAGACGAACGTGGCCAGCGAGGCGATCACCAATTCGACGTAGATGCCGGCAAAGCCAATCATGATGCGGCGCCACTTGCTCGGCATCGTCCACGAATCCGACACGTTGCAATACAGACACGGCGACAGGCACAGGAACAGCAGTCCCATCTCGTGAACTTCGCCGCCGAACGCCTTGCAGGTGAGGCCGTGGCCGAATTCGTGGATGATCTTCACGGCCCCCAGCGCAATCCACAGGTAAATGAGGTTCTTGAAGCTGAAGAACTCGTGAAACGTGGGCAACCGCGAGCGGAATGTCTCGAAGTGGCTGGCCACCAGGTAGATGGCCGCCAGCCCGAGCCCCAGGCTGAACATCATGAACCAGGTCGTGAAGATCCAGCGCAGCCAGGGCAGCATCCGCTCCAGCAGCTTGTCGGGATCGAAGACGGGGATCTTGATGTAAAGGATGTTGGTGAGGGTTTGCAGCCATTCCTTGCGGGTGCGCTTGCAGCCCTGCTCGTAGAGCTGACGGCCGAAATGCGGCGCGTCGTGATAGGCCAGCCCGCTGTTGAGGAGCTGCTGGGCAAAGGCCTCGAGGTGCTCGAGCCGCAGTCGATCCGGGCGGAAACGCTCCTCGTAGCGTTTCTGGGCCTCTTCGATCGTGGTGGTGCCGTCCATGAGCTGGATGAGGAAGTGCTCTTCCTCGCGGTAGCGCCAGTAGCGCAGACTGACGGGATCCTTGATGATGTAGTAGGTGCGGCCCTCGTAACGTTGCGGGGTGACCACGAGGTCGCGGCGGATGCGCAGCCTGACCTGCTTGCGGCGTTCCGTCTCGATGGGGAGTTCATCGATCATGATCTACTCGCTCTGACGACCGCGTTTCAAATTGCAGCAATCACTCGCCGGCGCCTCGGGTCAACGTCAATCCACGTACGGGTCGGCGCCCAGGTCTTTCAGGGTCTTTTGCCGTTGCTTCTCGTGCATCATCAGGTCGAGGCGCTGGATCCAGTGGCGGTACTCGACGCGGCGCTGCGCCTTGCGGAACAGGGCAACCAGGTGCTGGCATTCGCGGTCGCCATTGCGGCGGCCGTAGCTCTGCAGGGCCGCCTGTTTCTTGTCTCCCAGCCCTTCGAGCAACTCGTCTTCAAGGGAGAGGAAGAACTGGCAGCTGCCCGGGTCTCCCTGGCGGCCGGCGCGGCCGGCGAGCTGGCGATCGATCCGCATGGCGTCGTGCCGCTCGGTGCCGAGTACGTGGAGCCCGCCGCATTCGGCGACCCCTTCGCCCAGCTTGATGTCGGTGCCGCGGCCCGCCATGTTGGTGGCAATGGTGATGCGGCCTTCCTGCCCGGCCTCGGCGACGATCTCGGCCTCGGTTTCGTGTTGCCGCGCGTTGAGCACCTGGTGCTCGAGGCCAATCTCGCGGAGCAGCTCGCTCAGCCGTTCCGACTTGTCGACCGAGCGCGTGCCGATCAGCACGGGCCGCCCCGCCTGGTGCATCTTTGCCACCGCGTCCACCACGGCCCGGAACTTGGCCTCCTCGGTGGCAAACACGCGGTCGGGCAGCTGCTTGCGGAGCACGGGCCGATTCGTCGGCACCGGCACCACGCAGATCTTGTAGACGCGCCTCAGCTCGCGCCAGTTCTGCACCGCCGTCCCCGACATCCCCGACAGCTTGCGATAGAGCCGGTAGAACGACTGGAACGTGACCCGGGCACAGTGGTCCGCCGGCATGTTGATCGACACGGTCTCCTTGGCTTCCACCGCCTGGTGCAGCCCGTCGGTCCAGTGCCGGTCGGGCATGCGCCGCCCGGTGTATTCGTCGATGATGACGATCTTGTCTTTCTCGACGATGTAGTGCTGATCGCGACGGAAGCGATAGTGAGCGTGCAGGGCCCGCTCGACGTGCTCTTGCAGCTTGTCCATGGCCGAGCCGGTGGTGCCGTAGGGCGGGTTGGACCAGCGAATGCGTTGCTTGCCCTCGAAGGTCAGCTCGAGCTTTTGTTTCTTCTCGTCGAAGAGAAAGTGCTGGTCGCGGATGAAGTCGCGGGCCAGCTGATCGGCCCAGAGGTAAACGGCCTGTTCTTCCTTGCTGGCGGCGCGGGTGGCGCCGGCGATGATGAGCGGGGTGCGGCCCTCATCGATGAAGATATTGTCGGCCTCGTCGACGATGGCATAGTTGAGTTCGCGCTGGACCTTGACGGCGGGCCGTTGCCGCTTGTGGCTGCCCGTCCACGGACTCCAGAACGGCACCGCGGTCTCGCGGGCAGCGCGGCCGATCGTGCGCAGCTTGTCGCGCAGAAAGTCGAAGCCGAACTCGGAGGCCGTGCCGTAGGTGATGTCGCAGCCATAGGCCTGGATGCGCTCCTCGTCGCGCATCTTCATTTGCAGCAGGCCGACCGAGAGGCCGAGGGCGCGATAGACGGGCCGGGTCCACTCGGCGTCGCGCTTGGCCAGGTAGTCGTTGACGGTGGTGACGTGTACGCCGCGGCCCGGAAGCGCGTTGAGGACTGCGGGCAGGATGGCGACGAGGGTCTTGCCCTCGCCGGTGGCGATCTCGGCCAGCCCGCCTTGATGGATGACGACGCCGCCTACCAGTTGCGTGTCGAAAGGACGCAGCCCGAGCACGCGGCGGGCCACCACACAGGTGGCCCCGAGCGTCTCGGCGAGCAACTTGTCCAGCGATTCACCGCCGCGGGCGCGGCCACGCAGCTGGTTGGCGTGCCGCAGGATGTCAGCGTCGGTCAGCTTTTCGTACTCGCCTTCCCAGTAGCGGATGCCTTCCAGGGAGAGGGCAGCCCGGGCCAGCCGCCGCTGCGCGGGCAAGCCGAGCAGGGCTTTCAGCCGGTTATACCAGCGCGGTCCGAGTCGTCGTGCCGATCCGATGGCCACGCTCAGTCCTCGAGAAAACGCACCAAAGTGACGCTGTCGCCCGGCATCAGGCGGCGGTCGTGATTGTCCACCTCGGCCCAGAGGCGAACCTGGTTCGACGCCACGTCGAGCGTGCTGTCGATGTAGGTGATCTTGGCCACGATCTTCTCGTCGAGCTGATCTCTCTTGGGCAGTTCCCAGACCAGCACCTGGCGTTCGCGGGTGCCGCTCACCAGGAAGGTGCCGTCCGGGCTGAAGGCGGCAGAGGTGACTTGCCCGGGGGAATCGGGGATCAGTTCGCGGAGCACGCGGGCACGCTTGGAGCGCAAGGGGGAACGCCACAGTTCGAGCCGTCCCTCCGAGTTGCCCGCCGTGACGATCATCTCGGCGTCGGGGGAGAATTCAGCCAGCGTGGTGAAGCGGCCCGTGGCGCCCGGGTGCTTCAAGGTGCCTGCGGTCAGGCCGTCGGGCACGCTGAGCACGCGCAGGTGTTTGCTCTGCCAGGGATCGAAGAGGACGTGCAGCCCGTCGGGGGTGACGTCGAGCGTGCCGACGTCGCCCGAGCGACGGTCGATGGTGTTGATCAACTTGCCCGCCTGGGTGCCGAGTTCCCAGATGCACAGGGTGTTGTCGCGGCCCGCGGAAACGAGGCGGGACTGCGGCGTGAAGCGCAAGGAGGTCACGGCCCCTGAATGGCCCCGGAGGTGATAGAGCAGCTTGCCGGTGGCCGTTTCAAAGACCATGATGTCGCGATCGTCGCCGCCGGAAGCGAAGTACTGCCCGTCCGGGCTGAAGGCGACGCAGTTCACGCCCCCCTGGTGCCGCGCTTCCAGCACATTCTCGCCGGGCTGCTTCCGCTCGAGGTCCCAGAGGCGAACCGTACCGTCGCTGGCCCCGGAAACACAGCGATTCATCTTGGCCGCTGCTGGGCTACAAGCCACCGACAGCACCGGCGCCGAGTGCCTCAAAATATGCTGTTCGCGATGCGAATCGCGATCCCAGATGCGCACGGTCTTGTCGAGACTGGACGAGACAATGCGCAGATCGCGGGCCACGGCCACCCCGGTGACTTCCTGGAGGTGGCCGATCAGCGTCTGCCTGGGGCCGGACGAGCGCGTCGCTTCGATGACCACGTCCATGCCGAGCTTGAGGCGCGGCTTGAACTGGACGGGCAAGCGGCCCTCGACGCGCAAGCGATCGAGATTGTGGATCGAAAACAGCCCTTCATAAGTGGGCGCGGCCTTCACCGCCTCGCCGGGCTGCTTGCTGATGTGGTGAATCTCCCCTTGAATCGAGCTGCGGATCTCATGCATGCCGAGCACCGTCTCGGCCTGCTGCATCTCGAGCTTGGCGTGCTCGACGGCGGCGGCCTTGCTGGTCACCTCGTGCTTGTAGCGTTCGTAGTTCAGGCGGGCGGCGCGGAACTCTTCCTGGGCAATCGCCTTCTTGTACGCCAGCCCTTGCGCCGAATCATAACGAGCCCGCGCCTCTTCGCGAGTGGCCACCGCGGTTTCCAGGTCGGCCTGCGCGGTCACCACGCCCTGGCGCTTCTTGGCCCATTCATCGCGGGCCACCCGATCGTCGAGGCGGGCCAGCAATTGCCCCTTCTTGACGACATCCCCTTCCGTCAGCTTGCGATACCGCTTGGTCTCGCCGCCAATCTTGATGTCGATGATCTGATCCTCGGGCACCTGCTCGCCCGGGGTCAGCTCGGTGCCGATGAACAGCATGATGCCGTCGCGCTCGCTCGGCACCTCTTCCTTCTCGAGCACCGACAGCCGGCAGCCGCCCACCACCACGGGATCGAGCGTGGGCGGGGCCACCGTCGAGCCAGGCTTCACCTGGATGGAATAAAGGGCAGGGCCCGGATCCGTGGCGGCCTGCACTTCTTGGTCGGTCGGCCCGCCAGGCGCCGGCAACGAGGTGCTGCTCTCGTTGTTGCTGCAAGCAACCATGGTCACGGGCAGCAAGGCACCCAGCACGTATCGCAACAAACGCTTCATGGCGACTCCTCTTCCTTACAAAGTGTCCCACGCTAGAAGACGAAGATGACCTTCTCGTACAGGAATTCCCAGACACCGTAAAACAGGCTGTAGCCCATGGCGTGATCGCCACAGCGGATCTTGGCGTGCACCTCGGTGCCCGTCAGCAACAGATCGCGGGGCAGCTGATACTGGGGCGGAATATCGCGGCCGCTGATCCGCACGTAAACATCGACCACCGGCTCGGCTTCCTCGGGCTTGTCGCGCTGCGGGTTGGCTTCGCCGGCAATGTTGTCGCGGGCCAGCTTGCCACGGAAGGTCCGCGTCGGCGCCGACAGGAGCAACAGGTCGACATCGAGCTCCTTGGCCCCGGTCTGCTGATATGCCTGCAAGACCTGGCCGATGTGTTTCTGCGGCACCTTGAGCTGGATGAGCCAGTCGCCGCGCACCTCGCCGATGCGCAGGAGCGGATCGGCCGGGCTGACATACTTGCCCGTCAGCTTCTCTTGATAATCGGTGCTGAGGACGACGCCGTCTTGCGGCGCCTTGATCCAGAAGTGGCCAGGGCGTGAATCCTCGGCGTGATTACGGGCACGCAGGCGGTCGCGTTCCTCCAGCTTGAGGTCGCGGGCTGCCTGCTGCTTGCGGATCTCGATGCCGATATTGATCTGTTCGGGCTTGTTGCCACGCGCCGCTTCGAGGCGGGCACTGGCCGCCAGCAGCTCGCGCTCGGCCGCCTCGATCTCCTTGTTCAGGTTGACCAGCTTGATCTCGAGGTCGACGTCGTGCATGAGGACGAGGTTCTGCCCTTTGCGGACGTGATCGCCTGGCTTGACGTCGAAGCGGACGACGTGCCCCTCGCTGGGCGAGAAGATGAGAGCGCGCTGCTCGGGCAAGAGCTCGCCGGTGGCCTCCATCTTGAGCGGATAGGGCACGAAGATGAACGCCAGCGTGAGGATCAGGATGGCGGCCAGGATGCCGAAGACGATGGCCCGTGTCTTGCCGCCCACCCCTTCTTGCAAGGTGGCGAGGGGCTGCCACACCCAGCGCAACGGGATGCGGCGATGCTCGAGCGCGTTGTACAGCGCCGAGTTCATGTGCTTGCCCACCACGTCGATCCGTTCCACCATCTCCTTCGGCGTGCGCAGCGGTTCGAAACTCTCCAGGAGCAACACCGAGCGGCACGGCTTCTCGACGACGGTCTCGCGGCGGTCGCGGAGCGGATAGGCGATCAGCAGCTTGCTCTCGCTCTCGGCCAGGTACTCGTCGAGCGCTTCGAGCACCGGCGGCGGCAACGTCTCGTCGCGCGTGCCGCTGTACACCAGGGGCTGCGATACGTTCCAGTTGAGGTAAGCGTCGAGGAGTTGCCGCATCCGCTTGATGAGGTTGGAGCGGTGCTCGACGACGTCGGCGCCGGAGACGGCGGCCACTTCGGTTTTTCGGCCCTGGCGGATGGCGACGCTGAGGCGGTCGCAATCGATCAGGCGGCGGCCGTCGTTGGCCACCATGAAGGACACCTCGTAGGGATCGAGGCTGGCGTGAATCTGCTGGCAAAAGGCCTCGAGGGCCGTCCACAGCTCTTCTTTTTCGGTTTGCTGGCGAAAGCGGCGCTGGCGGAAATAGAGGGCGGCCTTGCCCGCCAGGAAATTCAGGAATTGCAGGGCGCCGCGGGCAGCGGCCACCCGATGCGTCTCGAGACAGGCTTCGAGCAGCCCGATCACCTGCTGATCCACCATGATGGGTGCGACCAGCAAGAGGATGTCGAGCGGCGTGCCCGATTGCTCGTCCTGAGGAGTAACCAGCAAGGGTTTGCCGGAGTCGACGGCCCGCTTGACCAGTTCGAAATGCTGGACGCGGCGGTCGTTATCGGGGGCGACGCGGTCGATGTTGTACTGGACTTGCAGTTGCGGATTGCTGCCCAGGACGCCCCAGACGGCGCCGGCGGCGGGCATGAGCGTGGTCTGCACAAGACGCAAGAGCTCGATCGAGTATTCTTCGGGCGGCAGGTCCGACTCGGTGATGCGGGTCAGCTCCTCCACGGCCTGCTTGAGGTGCTTGCTGGCCGACTGGGGGGCCTGGGTTCCTGGAATCGCACTCACGCGCCACCTCGTGTCTCTCTAGCTGGGCAGATCTTTGCCGCTTCGCATTCTACGCACGGCAAGGAATAGTAGATCGGCGGGCGCCCGGATTCGCCCTTGGAAAAGCGTAGGTCATTTTAGGTCAAATGCGCGTGCGGAGATAGGGAGTTGGGCTGTTTTATCGTGAGGGCCGTGTGAATGCCTGACGAAGAATCAGGAAGCGCCGCCCGGCTGACGTTCGAGCAAGCCGCGGATGCGGTCGAGCAGGTGAATGACCTGCCCCTGTTCTTCGTCGGTCAAGTCTTGCAACAGCTCGGCCAGTCGCTTGACGCGGGCGGCCCGGTAGTCGTGGAAGGCTTTTTCGCCCTGCTCGGTGATGCAGACGTCGATCTTGCGCTTGTCGCTGGGGTTGATGCGGCAACTGATGAGCCCGCCGCGGCGCGTCTCGAGGGAGCGGATGATGCGCGACATCTGTGCCGGCAGGACGCCGAGCAGGCGCTGGATGTCGCCGACGATCATGGTGCCGCGTTCCTGGAGAATGGCGAGGGTCTGGAACTCGATTTCCTTGAGGTCGCCGTTACGGCGGCGCCCGCGCGGCACGGTCATGCACACCTGGGTGACGACTTCGAAGAGATCTTTGGCGATCTCCTCGAGCCGGTTGCCCGAATAAGTGGCCACCATGCGAAACCTCTTCTTGGTAGGACAGAACCTCCCGCGCTGTTCCCTTCGGGGAGGCCCCCGGATCTTATATCTACATATGTCACTATATCGGTGGTGACGGAAACCTGTCAATCAAAATCATTCTACCCCGCCCCTCTCCCCCGGATTATCAACCCTCTTTTGGGCCTGTTTTTGCCTGATTCCAACCGAAGGGACACCCATTCCACGCTCGAATCGGGCAGCATTTCTGCTGGCATTCCCTCCATTTCCAAACTATTCTCGGTGAGGAAGCGCAACAGTGGTGCCCAGCCGTGAAGGAGGAAAGCCATGTCGTCCCGGCGCTTCGATTCCCTTCCCGAAGAAGAAGTGGTGGTGGACTGGTCGATCGTGGCCGTTGGGGGCGGGATTGCCCTCTTCGGTGTGATCGCCGCAGCGACCATCCTGACCTGGATGTACCTGACCGCCCCCGATCCTGTTGATCCAATCGTGGCGGCTGCTCCACTCGAGAGGATCGCTTCAACAACAGATTCAACTCCCACCGCGCCGGTTTATCAGCAGATCGTTCAGCAAGTCGAGAAGACACGGGCGGAAGGCGTATGGGCCGTTCCGGCAACGGAACTTCCGGCTCCCCTGCCCAAGCTCAAGAAGTACACGCCGCCGCCACTGCCGCAAGCTCGGCCCGCGCCTAATCTGCGCGCGCTCATTCCCGAGCCTGCCACCAAGTTGACGAAGCGGGCCCGACGCGGCGAGGCGGAACTGACCAAGCTCGCCGCCACCGCGCCTGCACTCGACCTGATGGATAAGGACACGACCAAGAAGTTGATGGCGACGCTCGCTGCGTGCACCGCGGCCAAGAACAAGGAAGTTAGTGCCGAGCTGGAAAAACTGATGAAGCAAGACAAGCTGTGCGGGCTGCCAATGCAAGATCGCTCCTCGTGCGAGCTGGGCCGCTCGCTGGCCACGAACATGGCTGAGTTCGCAGGATATCTTCGCCCCCAGGTTCCAGACGTGTACGGCAAGGCGCCTAAAAAAGACGCCCAGCGTTCCAGGCTGCGCGGGAACTTCCAGCCCGAGCTCGACTCGACGCGTTTCTGGCTCAATAGCAGCATCGTTGATAGTGCCGCGCCAGCGCTCGTGCAGATCGTCCAGGCGGAAGACAAGGAATATCGTCACAAACTGGTGAAGACGCTCGGCTTGTCGTCCACGAGCATCGGTGCCGCTGCCCTGACGCAGCGGGCTCTCTTCGATTTCGACGCCGAGGTGCGCCAGGCCGCGGTCGAACTGCTGAAGAAGCGGCCCCCCGAAGAGAATCGGCGCGAGTTGCTGGCCGGGCTGCGCTATCCGTGGGCGCCGGTCGCGGATCATGCGGCCGATGCCCTGGTCGGGCTGCACGATGTGGCGGCCATCCCCGAGCTGATCGACATGCTCGATCTGCCCGATCCGGCCGCGCCCTATCAGCGCGGCCTCAGCTGGGTGCAGCCCGAACTGGTGCGAATCAATCATCTCCGCAACTGCTTGCTCTGCCACGTGCCGTTCGACGGCTACAGCCCACTACGCGGACGGATCCCTGTTCCGGACGAGGCGATCCCCACGTCCGAATACTACCAGGGCCGCGACGGTACCTACGTTCGCGCCGACATCACTTTGCTGCGGCAAGACTTCTCCATCAGGTTGAAGGAGTCCAACCACGGTAAATGGCCCGAGTGGCAGCGCTACGACTTCGTGGTGCGTCAGCGCCGGCTGAGCGAAAAGGAAGTGCAGCAACGCCAGCCCGCCGCGCTCGACTATCCGCAACGAGATGCCGTGCTGCACGTTTTGCGCGGGCTGCTGGGCGTCGATGCCGGCCCGGACAGCGGCGCCTGGCGCGAATGGATTACGCGGTATCCTGAATTGCAGCGCAAGTAGATTGTCTCCACCACGCGCCGCCCCGCTATACTGCACTGGGTCCAAACTGGATCCGGTGCTTCCAACCGTTGACCTTCCCACCAGGAATCACATGCGCCAATTCATCGTTTCCTGCCTGGCATTGACGCTGGCTGCCGCATCGGCACAGGCCGCCGAACCGGCCTACGATCTCCTGCTCAAGAACGGCACCATCGTCGATGGCACGGGCAACCCCTGGTTCAAGGGGGACGTCGCCATCACGGGGGACAAGATCGTCGCCGTGGGCCGGGTGCCCGCGGGCAGGGCCAAGCGCACCATCGACGTGACCGGGCTGGTCATCGCCCCTGGCTTCATCGACATGCACTCGCATTCCGACACGCTGCTCCTGGAAGACGGCCTGGCCCAGAGCAAGATCCGTCAGGGGGTGACCACCGATGTGCTGGGCGAGGGCAGCTCCGCCGGCCCGCGCATCGGCAAGCTTGCCCCGGGCCGCATCGTCGTCGACGGCAAGACTCTGCAGTGGCAAACGCTGGGCGACTACTTCGACCTGCTCGACAAGGAGAAGTCGTCGATCAACGTGGCCTCTTACGTCGGGCTGGGCACGGTGTGGGAATGCGTGATGGGCAACTCGTTCGAGCGGCCCACTCCGGAACAGTTCGCCGAGATGAAGAAGATCGTCGACCAGGCCATGCAGGATGGCGGCGCCGGTCTGTCGAGCATGCTGGCCATGCCGCCCGGCTCACTCGCCAAAACCGAGGACATCATCGAGCTCTGCAAGGTCGTCAAGAAGCACGGCGGCATCTATTCCACGCACATCCGCAACGAAGGGACCGACGTGCTGGCCGCCGTCAAGGAGGCGATCGCCATCGGCGAAGGGGCAGGCGTGCCCGTCGACATCATCCATCTGAAGATTGCCGAACAGAAACTGTGGGGCAAGATGGACGAGGTGATCGGCCTGATCGAGGCGGCCCGCCGCCGCGGCCTCAACGTGCAGGCCAACGTCTATCCCTACACGCGCGGCAACAACGATCTGCAGAGCATCGTGCCTCCCTGGGCCCACGAAGGGGGCAAGGCCAAGATGCTGGCCCGCATCAAGGACCCCAAGGACCGGGCCCGCATCAAGCAAGACATCTTGAAGGGCATCGACGGCTGGTACAACCACTACACCGCGGTCGGCGGCGACTGGAGCCGCATGCTCATCAGCGGCAAGGGCAGCTATGCTGGGCTGACCATGGATCGCGTGCTGGGCGACCTTAAGAAGAAGCAGCCCGACGCCGACCTGCTCGACCTGTTCCTCGACTTCCTCGTACAGGAAGGAGGCTCGGTCCCCACGGTCTACGCCCATCACACCGAAAAAGACATGAACCTGGCCATGAGCCAGCCCTGGTGCTCGATTGGATCGGATGGCTCGGCCTACGCCACCGAAGGGCCGCTACGTAGAGGCAATCCGCACCCGCGCAACTTCGGCACCTTCCCGCGCGTGCTCGGCGTCTACGTGCGCGAAGCGAAGCTGCTCGGGCTGGAAGACGCCGTGCGCAAGATGACCGCGCTGAATGCCGCCAAGCTGGGGATCATGGATCGCGGGCTCTTGCGGCCCGGGCTGTATGCCGACGTCACCATCTTCGATCCCGCCACGGTCAAGGACCAGGCCACCTACACCGATCCGTTCCACTACAACCAGGGCATCGAGTACGTGATCGTCAACGGGCAACTCGTGCTCGACAAGGGCAAGCACGCCGGCGCCCGTCCGGGCCGCGCCCTCCGCCAGTAATTAAAGATAATTACAGGATTAAATAGCTTAAAAAGAGGACGCCCCCGGTCTTGCCACCGGGGGCGTGCCACCACGCACCACAGGTCAATCGTCCTGCTTCGGGGGTTTGCGGAAGTAGTCGGCGGCGCCGCCCACCACGTCGTTCATCTGCTCTTCCTCCAGTTCTTCATCGTGCGGCTTGTTGATTTCGTCGAGGTAGTGTTGCCAGGAAGCGGTCGAGGTGAGCAGTTCATCGCCAGGCTTGTGAGACATTCGCGTGACCTCCGAGATTGGAGCTGTCGGTATTCGCATCGCCCGGGACACCCGCCCCGGACGTGATCGTTACCCCCATGTATGCGAAAGCCCGCTCCCGGACGGACAACCGGGCCACGAAAATCCGGACAGTCCGGATCAGAGCAGAGTTCCCCCCAGGATCAGCATGGCCGCCGTGAAGTAGATGATCAGCCCGGTGACGTCGACCAGCGTGGCCACGAAGGGGGCCGAACTGGTGGCCGGATCGAAACCCAGCCGCCGCAAGATGAAAGGCAACATGCTCCCCGACAGCGACCCGAACGTGACCACGCCGATCAAGCTTGCCCAGACGGTCAGAGCGACCAGCAAGTAATGGCTGGAATAGTCGGCCCAGCCCAGCGCCTGCCAGGTGACGATCCGGACGAAGCCGATGAAGCCAAGCCAGGTGCCCAGGGTGACGCCGGCGCGCAGCTCGTGGAAGAAGACGCGCCACCAGTCGCGCAGCGTCAGTTCGGTCAGAGCCAGGCTGCGCACGATCAAGGTCGAGGCTTGCGAGCCCGAGTTGCCTCCGCTGGAAATGATCAGCGGAATGAACAGGCTGAGCACGATGGCCTTGGAGATTTCGTCCTCGAAGTGCCCCATGGCGGTGGCCGTGAGCATTTCGCCCAGGAACAGGACCGACAGCCAGCCGCCCCGTTTCCACACCATCTGCGTGAAGCTGACGTCGAGGTAAGGAGCGTCGAGAGCTTCCATGCCGCCGAACTTCTGGATGTCCTCGGTGGCTTCTTCTTCGGCCACGTCGAGCACGTCGTCGCCGGTGATGATGCCGAGCATGATGCCCTGCTGATCGCAGACGGGCAGGGCCACGCGGTCATACTTCTTGAACGCGCGCAGCACCTCCTCCCGGCCGGCACTGGCGGGAATCCACACGAGCGGGCGATCCTCGAGATCGCCGATCTTGGCCTCCGGGTCGGCGAGCACCAGCGTGCCGAGGCGAAGTTCGGCCAGGAGCTTGCCCTGTTCGTCGACCACGTAAAGAATGCTGAGCGTCTCCATGCCGTGGCCCGAGCGGCGCACGAAATCGAGAGCATCACGCGCCGTCATGCTGGGATGGAGGGCCAGATAACGCGGGGTCATGTAGCGGCCCGCGCTTTCGGGTGGATAGCCCAGCAAGCTGCGGGCCACACGCAATTCTTCGGGGTCGAGCAGTTCCAGCAGTCGGCGCGTGATCTCGGCGGGCAGTTCGTCGAACAGCCGCGCCTGGTCATCCGGCGTCATGCCGTCGATCACCTGGTGGGCTTGCTCGTTGCTGAACCTGTGCAGCAGGCTTTCTTGCATGTCGAGGGGCAGATAGGCGAAAACGGCCCCCGCCAGGTCGCGCGGCAACAGCCGGAACAACGCGACCGTATCTTCATCCGCCACTTCGCGGAGGATCTCGCCGATGTCGGACGGATCGAACTCCGAGAGCACTTCGCGCAACACGTCCCATTGTTTCTCGGCAATTAGCTCGTGCAAGTCGGGACGGATGAGTGGACCGATCATGATGTGACTCCGTGACTGTCCGACAAACCCCAGTGTTGGATTACTGGTCCCGGCGTTCGCCGAACATCCGCCAGCCGGGTCCTACACGAAATCTACTTTCCGTGGAAATTGATCGGGCTGGCCGATCAACTGCTCCACCAAGATCTATCCAACAGCGCCCGCGGATTGGGATTTGTCGCGGCAGAGAATGAATCCGCGCGCATCCGCGCACGCAGTCCGCGTCAATCCGCGAGCGAATTGGGCGACTCCCGCGCAGATTCTTGAAGAGCAAAATCAACTATCCAGATCCAATTTGGTGGGCTCGTTTGCGCGATGAACACCGTTGTGCGAAATCCACAAGTCGTGACCAGCGCGGGCCATGCGTCAATCGACCGGGTCCAAATCGGCAAAAGTGCGCAAACGAACGCAGTAAGTTGTTTTTGGTGTTGGAGATAAGTCGACGGTTCGCGTCAGGCGTGTCGGTGCTGGCGGACCATCCTCTCGGCGTACATATTAGATTCTGCGCCGGGCCGAGGAAATCTACGTGTCAGGTTTGTCTGTCCGTTCGGACTCGGCACAGCCCCATCCGAGATTTCTATCCAAAATCGCCCGCGGATAGCGCGGACTGCGTGCGCGGATTCTCGCAGCGCGGCGAAGCCGCAACCAAATCTTCCATCAAATAGCGCCCGCGGATGAACGCAGCGCGGCGAAGCCGCAACCAAATCTTCCATCAAAAAGCGCCCGCGGATGAACGCGGACTCCGTGCGCGGATTTTCGCGGATCTGTCGCGGCAGATTGTCACGCTTGCCGACGATGCACGAATCCGCGCACATCCGCGCACGCAGTCCGCGTCCATCCGCGGGCGAATTGGCCTGGTGCTAACTTGCGGGCTCGCCTTGTGATCGCTGCGCTCCACCACTCACCACTCACCAATTTGTGTGCCGCTTGCCTTCCTGCGGGGATTATAGTGGGGGGAGGGAGTAGCCCATGAGCGAGAAACAGCCACGCAACGTCTTGCGTTACCTGCACCGCCTGGTTGGCGGGCCGTCGGAAGGGGACACCAGCGACCGCGAACTGCTGGAGCAGTTTGCGCGGGGCCGCAACGAGGCCGCCTTCGAAGCGCTGGTCAACCGCCACGGGCCGCTCGTCCGCGGCGTCTGCCGCCGCGTGCTCGGCAATCCCACCGATGCCGATGACGCCTTCCAGGCCACATTCCTGGTTCTGGCCAAGAAGGCAGGCTCCGTGCGCTGGCAGAACTCGGTCGGGCCGTGGCTGCACGCGGTGGCCCGCCGCATCTCGCTCAAGACGCGCACCAGCTTGCAGCGCCGCCGCGATCATGAAAAGAACGCGGGCCGCGATCCTGCCACCCCCGCGACCGATGACCTGAGCTGGCGCGAGCTGCAAAGCGTCATCGATGAAGAATTGCACAACCTGCCCGAGCGTTACCGGGCCCCGCTGATTCTCTGTTACCTGGAAGGCAAGACGCGCGACGAGGCCGCCGCCGACCTGGGCTGGAGCGAGGGCTCCGTGAAAGGCCGCCTGGAACGGGGCCGCGAAATGCTGCGCGAACGGCTGGCCCGCCGCGGACTTACTCTGTCGGCAGCAATGCTCGGGATGCTGGTGGCCTCACCCGCCTCGGCGGCCGTGCCCGGCGCGCTGCAAGCGGCGACCGTGGAATCGGCCTGCCTGTTTGCCAGCGGGCAGAGCGTGAGCGGGCTGGTCTCGGCCCAGGCCCTGGCCAGCACGCACGCGCTGCTGAACAGCATGGCGGTGGGCAACCTGAAGATGGCGGCCGCCAGCCTGCTCGTCGCCGGCGCACTGGCGGGCATCGGCGCCGGCGTGTGGTTCGGGACCACGCCGGGCAAGAAAACAGAGGAGCCTGTCGCCAAGTCCGAATGGGTCACCTATCCGACGCTCGCCGATGTCATTAACGGGAAAGTGGATCCGCCTCCCGAAGAGAAGGATCGGCCGCGCGATGGCGACAAGAAGGGCGATGGCGATAAGAAAGGGGACCGTCCGCGCGACGGCGACCGCCCCCGCGACGGCGACAAGAAGGGGGATCGACCGCGCGACGGCGACCGGCCCCGCGACGGCATCGCGGGCAGACTCCTCAACGTCAATCTCGACAAACGCACCGTGCGCGTTCATGCCAAGCAGGGAGAGCGAATGCTCGAAGAAACCTACCCGCTGGCCCGCGAGGTGGCCATCTTCGCCGACGGGGAGCGCGGTCGCGACGGCGCCGAACGCGTGCCGCTCAACAAGCTGGCGCCGGGCACGCGCGTGCAACTCGAATTCGCACCGGACGGCAAGACCGTGAACCGCATCCGCGTGCAGCCCGCCATCGAGCGCGGCGTCTTGCGGGCCGTCAACGCCGAGGAACGCATCGTCGTCATCGCCTTCGAGGGCAAGAACCGCCCGCTCAAGGTAGCGCCCAAGGCACAGCTTGTCCTCAATCGTCGCGAGTGCCGTCTGGATCGTCTCGAGCCCGGCATGATGGCCGAGGTGAAGATCAGCATCGACGGCACGACGGCCCTGGCCCTGAACGTGGCTGCCGCCGAGTCGGACAAGCCGCGCGAGGGAGACCGCCCGCGCGAGAAGTGACTTCACTTCGACCAGATCGTGGGCTGCTTGCCCGCGGCGGCGTCCTCCAGCACTCGTTGCGCGGCCTGGTCGATGCGGTGGCGGGGCACTTCTTGCAGCACCACCTTGGCGAAGACCGGCATGCTGACCATGAGCGTGGAAACGCGGATCGATTCGCCGCCCGTGCTGTCGAGGCGGAACCACTTGCGCGAATAGCGAATCTGCTTCACATCGCTCCAGGCAAGGAGGCCGATCTTGCCCAGCAGGGTCTGGTAGCGTAGCCCGCCGTCTTCCAGCACGTGCCGCACGCGCGAATACTCGGCGATCGAGGGCAAGCCCACCAGCGACAGCAGCAGAAGCACCAGCACGACTCCCGTCGAGCCCGAGCCATTGGGGTTCACGAGCACCAGTAGCGCGAAGAGCAGGAAGAAGCCCGACGACATCAGGCCGATGTAGAGGACGCTGGTAGGATACACGAGCACGTTTTCCTGGGCCGCCGCGTCGGCGCGCTGCGTGCCGCGGGCGACGCCGATCATGATCAACAACAGGATCGCGGCCCAGAAGCCCCACTGCACGACCGCCAGCCACCAGGGTGTGTCCATCGGGCGCTCCGCTTCGAGCCAGGTTCATCACTGAATCTTGATGACGCGCGCCATGCCCGTTGCCAGGTGCCACTCGATGTGACAGTGGAAGAACCAGTGTCCCGGATTGCGCGCCACCCACTGGATCACCATGTCCCCCTTGGCGGGCACGGCAATCGTGTCCTTCAGCGGCGGATCCTTCACATTGAGCGAATCGGACTTGCCCAGCACATAGAACGAATGACCGTGCAAATGGAACGGATGGTCCATCATGGTCTCGTTCTTCAGTACGAAGCGAACGTGCTCGTCCTTGGCCAGCTCGATCGGGTCGGCCTCGGGGAAGAATTGCTTGTTGATATTCCACCGGTAGGGCTTCATGGTCCCGCCCAGGACATAGGTGGATTCGCGCGGCTTGGGGTCGAGTTTCACGGGCTGGCGGGAACGCAGATCCGCCAGCGTGAGCGCCTTCTCGCCCCACTTCACCGGCGACTCCTCGGGCTCGTCCTTCTTGCTCCCCTTGTAGCGGAGCACGGCGCGGATCTCGTTGCCGTCGCCGGTGACGGCCCGGATCCAGTGCACGCCCTCTTGATCGGCCTCCAGCAGGGCATCGAAACGCTCGCCGATGGCCAGGTTGAGATTGTCGACCTTGACCGGCTCGACCGCCGGGCCGTCGCTGGCAATCACCGTGAGCGGGTGCTGGTCGACCTGGAAACGCAGCGCATAGGTCGACGAGGCATTGATGATGCGCAGCCGGATTTTTTCCCCTTTCTCCACCTCGATGATGGTGAGCGGCCCCTTGCCGCCAGGGCCGCGCCCCTTGCCGTTGATCAGACCGGAGTCGAAGGGGATGTCGCCGAATTCTTCCTTGGTGGGCTTCTTGCCGGTGAGGAACTTGCCCTGCTTGAGATCTTCGAGAAGCACGTCGCCCGACTTGTGGAACCAGTCGTTGATCATGAGGATCTGGTCCCGGTCGTACCTGGCGATCGGTTCCTTCTCGGCGATGATGAGCGGGCCAAAGATGCCGTCGCCGTACTGAACGCCAGTGTGCGAATGATACCAGTGCGTGCCCGCGGGCGTCACCTCGTAGGCATAGGTGAACGATTCGCCGGTCGGGATGGGCGGCCGCGACACGTTGGCCACGCCGTCCATCTGCCAGGTGCCGGGCTGATGCATGCCATGCCAGTGGATTGACGTGGGCGCCGTGCCCAGGTCGCTGATCACCTTGATGCGGATTTTCTCGCCTTCCTTGGCATGAATGGTTGGCCCGGGCAGCTGGTCATTGACGCCCCAGATCTCGCGGTCGAAGCCGTCGGGGCTGCCCTTGAACTTGGCAACCTTGAAGGTGTAGTTGGG
>JBFWSD010000006.1:0-19522 GCA_050248575.1 Gemmataceae bacterium | reverse complement strand
CGATGTGATCGACCACCACATGCACGTCGCAGCCGGGCAGCGGGTGCTCTTTCTTGAACTGGGCCCAGGCCAGCTTGCGCTCTTCGTCGTTCGGGTACTTCTTGGCGGCGTCGCGCCAGAAGCTGAACATTTCCTTGGAGAAGCGTGCCCCTTCGGGAGTGAGGAAGCCCGGATAGAAGTTGACCATGATCACGCCGCCGTTCCTGGGCAAGAGCTTCAGCACTTCGTCGGGCACGTTGCGCGGATGCTCGCACAGGGCAAACGCCGACGAATGCGAGGCGATCACCGGCGCCTTGCTGAGGCGGAGCGCGTCTTTCATCGTATCCACCGACACGTGCGAGATGTCGACGAGCATGCCCAGGCGGTTCATCTCGGCGATGACCTGCGCGCCGAACTCGGAGAGCCCCTTGCTCCTGGGCTCGTCGGTGGCGGAGTCGGCCCAGTCGAGCGTCTCGGTGTGCGTCAGCGTCATGTAGCGGACGCCAAGCTGGTGCAGGATGCGGAGCACGCCCAGCGAGTTGTCGATGGAGTGGCCCCCTTCGACGCCGATCAGCGAGGCGATCTTGCCTGCCTTGCGAATGCGGACGATGTCGTCGGCCGTGAGGGCCAGCTCGAAGGTCTCCGGGTAACGCTTGATCATGCGATGGATGGTGTCGATCTGCTCGAGCGTATCGCGGACAGCCGTCTTTTCTTTCCGTGTGCTGACCGGCACATAGGCGGACCAGAACTGGGCCCCCACGCCCCCCTTCTTGAGGCGGGGAATGTCGGTATGGATCTTGGGCTGGGCCCGCGTGATGTCGAGCTCGGTGAAAGCACCGCTGGCCTGCTCGCGAAAGACCCAGGGCAGGTCATTGTGCCCGTCGACCACCAGGCAGGAGCGATGCAGTTCGAGCGCCGCGTCGGTCAGCACCACCGGCTTGCGCTGTTGCGGCGGATCGGCCGCCAGCACGAAGGAGATGCTGCCCAGCAACAGGGCCACGGTCATGATTCTCATGTCAAGTTCCTCGCCAGAGCCTCACTCGAAGTGTCGAACCTAGACTAGAGTATCGGCGCGGCAATTCCAAGCAGGCATCCCATTGAAGGCCGCGGTGCGCGATTCGTTTGCGCAATGGAGGCCCTTGTTCTGAAATTCCTTCTCATGGCTGCTTCCGAACTTACGTCGCCGGCGGGTTAGCGCGCGGCAAAAAGTGCGCAAACGGAGTGGACGCCAGGCCACGAAGCGAGGCGGATCGCCCCCGTTCCACATTGATCTTGCGCGGGCGACGAAAAAAGTACGTGTCTGGTGTGTCTGTCACCTGCAGCAACTGGGGGCCCAGCCGGGTCGAAATACAGCCAACAGTGGGCACAAGAAGTGGTTACACTTCATGGGGATTTTCACGTCGCCGAGGTGTCGCCATGCGCAGCCAGTTTGCGCTCGTTGTTGCCCTGCTGATGTTCGTGGGGCTGTGTTCGCTGCTGAGTGGCTGGAGCGCGGTCGTCGTGCCGCCTGCCGAACACCGCGAGTTGCGTATCGCGGTCGAGCACGACATCCGTGCCATCGCGCTCACGCCCGACGGCGGGCGACTGGCCGTCGACGTCGCCGCGCCGGCGGGCCACCTCATCCGCATTCACGACGTGGCCACCGGGCGCATCCTCGACGAGGCTCCCAACCCCGTGGGCCGCTGCAAATGCGGTGAGTTCTCTCCAGACGGACGACAGCTCGCCCTGCTCGAGACACCTTCCGCCTTCAGGGAACCGCCGTTCCGCATCCATCTGTTCGAGATAAGCCTGGCGGGCAAGCTGGGCCACCGACGGGTGCTCGAGCCCGATTGGCCCTCGATTCCCGACTCGCACTACCCGTATCACCCCGCGTTCTCGCCGGACGGTGCGCTGCTCGCGGTGGCCACCCAGGAAGAGAGGATCTACCTCTGGGATACGAAGACGGGCGCGATCCTGCGCCGCTTCCAAGGGGGCTTGGCCGTCGCGTTCGCGCCAGACGGCAAAACGCTGAGCGCGGTCACGCACGACGGGCTGGTGCGCCGCTTCGACACGGCTAGCTGGCAGTTACTGGGACCGGCGCGGCCCGCCCGCAACGAGTACTTCTACGCTGGCGACGTGGTGTTCTCGCCCGACGGCCGCCGCGTGGCCATCGGTGATTTCCGGAACGTGCTCGTGAAAGACGTGGCTACCAGCAAGACCCTGTGCCGTATCGACGGGCAGCAGCAATACTGGCCGCGCTTCTTCTCCTTCGACAGCAAGACTCTCGGGCTGGGCAGCGACACCGGCGTCCACTTCTTCAATGCCGCCACGGGTCAGGAACAAGGCTACGTCCCGGGCTGGCCGCGCGCCGGCGCGGCGGGCAAGTACCTCCAGAATGTCGATGACCATACGCTCGTCGTGCGTGACGAGAGGACCTTGCTGGCCGGGCTCGGGCGGCCTCCGCGGCCAGAAAAGGCAATGTTGCCCCTGAAGGCCACACTGAACTCACGCCGCAACCACTACACGCTCGACCTGGAGGGCAACACGCCCGATGATTTCAGCGCACGCATCCAGTTCGGCGAGTTTCCCGACGGGCCCGACCTCGACCTGGTGCTGGAGCTGCGCAACACCAGCAAGTCGAAGTTCGCCTTCGATCCCAGGTACGAGAGCTTGCACTTGTGGCTGAGCGGCCCGGGCGCCATCAACTTCAACTGGCCGATGGTGCAGACGGGCGTCGGCTTCTTGGAGGAACTGCGTCCGCTGGTGCTTGCCCCCGGTGAAGCGCGGCGCATCTCGATCACGCGTGACAGCGGCGACCACCCCTTCTGGCTGCTGCCCGGC
This sequence comes from Gemmataceae bacterium, assembly GCA_050248575.1. Classification (GTDB taxonomy): domain Bacteria; phylum Planctomycetota; class Planctomycetia; order Gemmatales; family Gemmataceae; genus JBFWSD01. The sequence continues at coordinate 16,723 of JBFWSD010000006.1, read as the reverse complement.
AAGTACCGGCTGGGCGGCAACTTTCATGGCAACATCAGGCCGGCCCCGCCTGGCAGCGATGTGGACCGTGAGGGCTTCGGCTCGGTCTGGGTTGGCTTCGAGCCGATCGAGATCGAGGTGGTGGCGGACGCGAAGCACCCGACGGGCCGCTGGCAGGACGGCGCCCAGTTCGTGAATCGGCCCCCGCCGCCCGGCACGGTGTTGCCGGCACCGCCGCCCGTCGACGCCGCCGCGCAAGACGCCCGCGCCAAGCTTCTCAGCCAGGTGAACATTGACGGATTCGAAGCGGGCACGAAGCTGGGCGACGCACTCGAGTTTCTTCGCCAGCGCTACAGCCTGGAGCTTGACATCGACGAGGCGGCCTTTGCCCGGCTGGGCAAGAAAGACCTGCTGCAAAGCAAGGTCGACTTTCGTGTCCAGCCCAACATGGAGCTACACACGATTCTCGAATGCCTGGCCGACCCGTTCGAGGGCACGAGCGAGATTCGCGGCCCCCGCGTCTGGATCGTGCCACAACAGCATCCGCAGAACCTGAGCGAGCGGCTATGGGGCAGCGGCGATCTCCTGGTACGTCAACGCCAGCGTGTCCGCCATCGGCGCATCACATTGCCACAGGGAATAGCCCCGGGCACCACGCTGGAAGCCGCGCTGGCCCAGGTTGGCGCAGCCGCCGGGACGCCGATCTTGCTCGATCGCCGCGCCTTCGAACGCCGGGGCGCCAAGAATGTGGCCACCAAGCCTGTCGCGTTGCCCGCTCAGGAAGCAACACTGCCCGAAGTGCTTGGCGAACTGCTCGGGCAAGTCGATGCCCGCTACGTGCTGCGCGAGTGGATCATCGTCGTGACGCCGGCGGCGGGCAATTAAGACAACCTTGAGCGGCTGTCACTCCACATGCTCGCGCGGCGCTTCCAGGATGGGGGGCGTAGCGCCGGCGTAGAGCCGCACGTTGACGCGCTGGGCCTTGGACAGGTCGATATTCTCGTGGGCCAGGTCGAACTCGAGGCGGGGCTCCTGGCTGAGGGCCAGGGGCAATCTCACCGTGAAGGTGCTGCCCCGGCCCAGTTCGCTCTTCAGCGTCACCTCGCCGCCGAGGAGCTTGGAGAGTTCGCGGACCACACTCAGGCCCAGGCCGGTGCCGCCTTGTTCGCGCGTGAGCGGGTTGCCCGCCTGGCGGAACTTCTCGAAGACCAGGTCTTGATCTTCGGGGGCAATGCCGACGCCGGTATCCGTGACGGTGATGATCACGTCGAGGGGTTCGGCCTCGGCCTTGAGGATGACGCGGCCCCCTTCGGGCGTGAACTTGATCGCGTTCGAGAGGAGGTTGGAGAGGATCTGTTGCAGCTTGACCACGTCTTGCCGCAGCGTGGGGATGCTGGCGTCGATGTTGCTGCGCAGGTCGATGTTCTTCTTCTCGGCGAGCGGCTTGAACATGTTGCACAGGCCTTCGCAGATGTCGGCGAGGCTAAATTCTTCGAGGCGGACTTCCATCTTGCCCGCCTCGATCTTGGCGAGGTCGAGGATGTCGTTGATGAGGTTGAGCAGCGTGCCGCCCGAGGACTGGATGTTCTGCACCCAGCGGCGTTCCTTCTCGTTGAGGTTGTCGTTGGAGAGGAGGACCTCGCTGAAGCCAAGGATGCTATTGAGGGGCGTGCGCAGCTCGTGGCTCATGGTGGCCAGGAAATCGCTCTTGAGGCGGTTGGATTCGTAGAGGGCCATGTTGGCCCGGGCCAGTTCGTCGACCTTGCGATCAAGATCGGCGTTCACCTTGCGCCACTGATCTTGCATGGCCACCAGGCTGCGCAGCATGCGGTTGAAAGCATGGCTGAGGTCCTCGAACTCATCGCCGGTCTGGATCTCGGAGCGGACGTTGAGCTTGCCCGCCGAGATGGCGTCGGAGACTTCTTTCAGGTGCTTGACCGGCTTGACGATGACGTAGCGGACGATGAGGTAGCTGCCCGACATGATGAAGAGGGCCGTGATGAGGGCCGTGCTGATCAGCCAGGCGCGGTTCCAGTGAATGCCGGCTTCGATGGCCTTGGTGGGAATGTTGATCTTCACCACGGCCATCAGGTCCCCTTCGGCCAGCTTATCGCCGTAGAGTCGTTTTTCCTCGGCGCCGGTCGGATGGCAGCTGAGGCAGGCATTGGAGGCGCGAACGGCCCCGTAATAGCGCAAGAAGGGCTGCCCGGCCATCGGCCGCGTGTCTTCGTTCAGGTCGGGGTCGTTCTGAAAGTCCTTGAGGAGATCGGCCTCGAAGCTGTCGTCGGGCTCGTTGAGCCGGCTGCGCGAGTGCGGCTTGAGCAGTTCGTGCTGATACTGGCGGACCCCTTCGGGCAAGTTGACGTCGGCCATCTCGCCGAGGGCACTCTGCAAGAGCAGCCAGTTCTTGGCGTCGCGGGCGGGCGGCGGTTCTTCGGCTTTTTTCTGCCCGAAGTTCCATTTCTCGACGTCGAGAGCTTGCAGGTGCAGGCGGACGATGGTCTGGTTGACGAGGAGCCGCCCGGTGGGCTTGGTCTGTTCGTAGGCGAGGGATTCGGTCTTGAAGGCATACCACCAGAAACTGGCGGTGATGAGCAAGAGGATGCCGGCGCCGAACAGGAAGCGGCACTTCCGTTCGAGGTTGGTTTCACCCAGGAGGTGTTTGAAGGCGCGGTAGGACATGGTAGTTCACTCGCGGCGCCGTTCACACCTTCGCCGTCACGGTAGCGGGCAGCGGGCCGGCGGCGTCGGCTTGCCCAGCCGATTCACTTCGTCCATCATTACGGGGAGGCTGATGCCCAGTACACAGACCAGGCCGAGTAGGGTGGCATAGACCGCCCAGCGGCGCCCACCCGGCATCCGCAACCCTTGCAGGGCCAGCAACAACGCCAACCAGAGCACGCCCGACAGCCCGATCATCACCCGGCGGACCCCGTCACTGCCAAGTGGAGAAGTGCAGCCGTCGAGCGGAGCCGTGACAAGCACGGCGATTGTCGTCAGCGACAATAGTAGGCTTAGGATACCCCTTGCCATCTTTGTCCCCTCAAACCAGGATGGCCACCACCAGCAGGATCAGGGCGATCAGTACCAGAAACGAGGTCATGCGCAGGCCCCAGCGGAAGGCCTCGCGAAAGATCATCGACCACTGATCGAAGCGGGTGGCACTGTAGACCAGGCTGATCACCACGATCAGGATCGGCAGTTGCAAGTAGATGGTCACGCGGTAGTTGCCTCCGCCTTTTCGCTCTCTTCGTGTTCCTCGCCGACCAGAAAAGCTGGCCCGGCAAACGCATCGTAAATCACCAGCACGTTGAGGACGCCGGCGATCACGGTGTACACCCAGGCAAGGTCCCAGGCCTTGCTGCCATTGCGTTGCAGGTCGTTAAGGCGATCGAGGCTGGGGGTGCGCTGATAGCTCCCCAGCAACGGGGCCACCTGTGTCCGCCCGCCTTCCGGGATGTCTTCGCGGCGAATCTTGTGCTCGGTGGCGCCGTCGCGCAACACCAGCCATTCTTCATTCTTCTCGACTTCGACGCCGGTGAAGACCTCGCCCTTCTTGGTGACGACCTGGAAGAGATTGGAATCGTGGTGATAGTACTGCCAGATGGCAGGCCAGGCAGCGATGCCGATCCAGAACTGCCCGGCGAACTGGGGCCGATGCGCGATGGCCGCGAAGGGCTCATCCACTTCCTTGCCGAAGACGCTGATCGGGCCGAGCCTGGGCAAATAGACGTTGCTCCAGTCGCTCAGCGCCATGCCGTAGAAAAACATGCCGTAGAGGCAGACCAGAAAGAGGAGCCCCTTGGCAATGCGCCCTGAGTAGATCTGGCCCATGCCGGGCACCAGGTAACTCAAGAAGGCGGCAAACAGCGAGTATTCGCGTTGCGGCTCGCTCTGTGGTTCGTGGCTGCTCATGAGGTCTCGTCATCCTTGCGAAAATAGCTTCTGTCAACTTACCAGTTCCAGGCAATCCAGTCCAGAATGGCCCAGGCGCAGGCAGCCACGGCGAGGACGATGCCGGTGATGCCGAGGAAGAGCCGCCCGCTTCGGCCGCGCAGCCAGATGCCGGGCCGGCCGCAGCGCGTGGTGAGTTGATCGAAGGCGCGATTCGGCCACAGCAAGGGAAGCAAGTGCCAGTCGTCGGGCAGCCGCGGCAAGCGTCCCACCAGGCGGGCCATCGGTTTCTTGCCCGCGGGCGGCTCAGGAGCCGCCGGGGTCGCCTTGCGCGTGAACTGCGTCTCCAGCCTTTCCCGATTCTTGTTCGCTTCCGGGCTGGCTTTCTTGACGATGGTTTCCAGTTTTTTGTCGGCAGGAGCTTCGGTGTTGCCCGTCTTCGTGGAAGATTCGGCCGGCTCCTGGGCAGGTGCCGTGGGACTCGCGCTCGAGGCAGCGGGCCGCTCGCTGCGCGTGCGCAGCGGGCTCGGCGGCGCCGAAGTCGGCATCGCTGGAATTGGCATATCGTTGAACGGATCCTCTTCGAGCTGGCTCACGGGCAGCTCGAGCATCTTCTGAATCAAGGCATCCAGCTCTTCGAGCTGCTTCTGCGTGGTTTGTACGACCGAGGCGTCCTTGCCCGGCGGGGTAGACATGGCCTGAGACCTCCCGTAGAGAGAATGAGGTCGATCCGGAATCCGTGTGCAGGACTCGCCAGCTGGCGGAGCTCCCTCGCTAGCGCGTCGGGCTAACAGCGCGTCGGGCTAACAGCGCGTCGGACTAACAGCGCGTCGGGCTCACTCAGCGCGTCGAGCTGACATCTGCCAGCGGGCTGCACGCGCGCGAGGGAATTGTAGCAAGAATGGCCGATCGATTTTATGTCAACTGTGCCCTGGAACCGGGAGCGGTACTGCTCGAAGGTGCCGAAGCTCATCATCTTGCCGCGGTATGCCGGCTCCGCGTCGGTGACCAGGTTTGTCTGTTCAACGGCGACGGTCACGAATACCCGGCGGTCATCGAGGTCATCAGCAAGCGATCGGTCGAGTTGGTCGTGCAAGAGCGACGCAGCCCGGAGCGTGAGGGCCAGCGGCGCGTGATCGTGGCTGCCCCCGTCCCCAAGGGAGATCGCGGGCAGTTCCTGGTCGAGAAACTGACGGAGCTGGGTGTGACTGCTTTTGTGCCCTTGCGGAGCGAGCGCAGCGTGGTGCACGCGGGAGCGGGCAAGCGGGACAAGCTAGAAAGGTATGTGATCGAGGCGAGCAAGCAGTGCGGCCGCAATCGCTTGATGTCGATCGAGCCGCAGGCGGACTGGGCAAGCTGGTGCGGGGGCGCGGAGCTGCCTGCCGCCCGTTATCTGGGCGATCCGGGCGGTGAGAAGCTGCCCGCTGCCGTCGCGGGGGACGTGGCTCTGGCCGTGGGTCCCGAAGGAGGCTTCAGCCCAGCAGAGATCGAGTGTGCCCGTGCCGCACAGTGGCAAGCGGTCAGCCTGGGGCCGCGTATCTTGCGGATCGAGACCGCCGCCCTGGCCCTGGCGACATGGGCTGCTCATGTGTGGTAAGGTGAGTTCATGATCTCCGTCGCTCCCGCGCTCGATCGCGCTCAAACTGGCCCGCGTGATGAGTTCACGCGCCGTCTGGAAGTTGCACGTGAAGCCAAGGTTCGCCAGGAGAAGATCGAAGCTATTCTGGGCAACGCCAAGGTGCTGATCTTTTTCGCCGGCCTGGTGCTGGTCTACCTGGCATTCGTGCCTCAACTTTTCTCGCCCTACTGGCTGCTGCTGGCCGGGCTGATCTTCATCTTGGTCAGCGTCGGCCGAGAAAGGGCGGATGCGGCACTCCGCAATGCCCAGCGACGCATCGACTTCTATGAGCGTTGCCTGGATCGTCTCGACGATCACTGGGCGGGCAAAGGGCAGCCCGGCACTTCGTACGCCGACGAAAATCATCCCTACGCCCTCAACCTCGACCTGTTCGGGACGGGTTCGCTTTTCGAAAGGCTGTGTACAACACGGACCGAAATCGGTGCGAACACGCTGGCGGGCTGGCTCAAGGGCCCCGCCGAGCCGGCCGTCGCCCGGGCGCGCAACGAGGCCGTCGACGACTTGCGGCCCCGCCTCGACGTGCGCGAGCAACTTTGCTCGGTCGGCGACAGCGTTCATGCCAATCTCGACGCCCTGGTGGCCTGGGGCAAAGCGGAGCGTGTGCTGCCCGCGCCCTGGACGCGCTGGCTCGCGGTGCCGCTGGTCATTGCTACGGTGACAACTCTGGCGCTATGGTTGAGCGGCGACATTCTCAACACGCCATTGGTGCTGGCCCTTGGAGCGCAAGGCGCATTTGCCTGGTGGCTGAGCAAGCGCGTGCAACAGGTGGTCGCACCGGTCGAGCGCCGTGCCCATGACCTGGCCTTGTTCGCCGGCATCCTGGCCCGCATCGAGAGTGAGAAGTTCACGTCCGCGCGCTTGCTCGACCTGCAGGGCCGACTGGGCAAAGAGGGCCAGCGGCCCTCACAGCACATTGCCCGCCTGCAACACCTCGTGCAATGGCTCGAATGTACGCACAATCCGTACTTCGGCTTCGCCGCGATGATCGTCTTGTTCAAGACCCAACTGGCTTACGGTTTCGAAGGCTGGAGGCTGCGCTTCGGCCCGGCGATTGGCGGCTGGCTCGACGTCATTGGTGAATTCGAAGCCTTGCTGGCGTTTTCCGCCTTCGCTTATGAGAACCCGGACGATGCCTACGCCGAGCTGATCGAAGAAGGCGCCTGCTTCGAGGGGGAACAGCTGGGCCATCCGTTGTTGCCCGCCAGTCGTTGCATACGCAACGACGTCCACCTGGGCATGCCGGGCGACCTCCGCGTGCTGGTGGTGAGCGGCTCGAACATGTCGGGCAAGAGCACGCTGCTGCGCACCGTCGGCGTGAACACGGTGCTGGCCCTGGCTGGTGCCCCGGTCCGCGCCAGCAAGCTGCGCGTCTCTCCGTGTGCCATCGGCGCTACTCTGCGCATTCAAGACTCCTTGCAGGCGGGCAAGTCGCGCTTTTTTGCGGAGATCTCGCGGATCCGGCAGCTTGTCGACATCTCCAAGGGGCCGCTCCCCTTGCTCTTCCTGCTCGATGAGATCTTGCACGGCACCAACTCGCACGATCGCAAGATCGGTGCGGAGGCCATCGTGCGTGCCCTGCTCGAGGCCGGCGCCATTGGCCTGTTGACCACGCACGATCTGGCGCTCACGCACATCGCCGAGCAGCTGGCCCCGCGCGCCGTCAACGTGCACTTTGCCGACACCTTCGAGAAGGGAGAGATCGTCTTCGATTATCGCCTGAAGCCGGGCGTGGTGCAGCACAGCAACGCGCTGGCGTTGATGCGGGCGGTAGGCTTGCAAGTCTGAATGCGGTCAAGCCGCGTCGGCCCGGGCGGCAGCCCCAAGGAAGCGAGCAAGCAAGTCGAGCGTGCGTTCGGTAGCACCTTGCTGCGCGAGCACAAGCTGGCGGGCCGCATTGCCCAGCCGGGCACGCAATTCGCCTTCGTCGAGCAGGCGTCGCACCTGTGTTTCCAGTTCCCCGGCGTGAGCCACTTGCAGCGCGGCTTCAACCTCCACCAGACGGCGGGCCGTATCGCGGAAATTCCAGACGTGCGGCCCGAAGATGACGGCGGCCCCGTAGGCGGCGGGCTCGATCATGTTCTGCCCGCCGCGCTTGCCGTCGAGGCTTCCGCCCACGAAGGCCACGTCGGCCAGCCCCCACAAGGCGCTCAGTTCTCCGAAAGTATCCAGCAAGACCACCGCGTCACTGGCGCTCGGCCCGGTCTGGGGATCGAGTTGCGAACGGCGTACAAGAGGTAGCCCGCGGGCGCGAATCAGGGCCGCTACCTCGTCGAAGCGTTCCTTCTGACGCGGCACGAGGATCAGTCTCAGGTCGGGGCGGCTTGACTTCAGCCGCTGATAGATGTCGAGGGCCATCTTCTCTTCGGGATCTTGGGTGCTGCCCGCGATCCAGACCAGGTCCATGTCTGTCACACCAAGGAGGCGGCGCAGTTCCTGAGTCCGTGGATTGTCGCGGCTGGCTTGCACGCCGTCGTACTTGATCGAGCCGGTCACGTGAACGCGGCCCGCGCCGAGAGCACGCAGGCACTTCGCGTATTCTTCCGTCTGTGCGGCAAAGAGTTGCACTCTGCCAAACAGCCCTTGGACGAGCGTGCGGCAGCGCTGGAAGCGGCCAAAACTGCGCGGGCTCATGCGGGCATTGATGACCGCCACGGGCACGCCGCGCTGCCGGGCCGCTTCCAGGAAGTTGGGCCACAGCTCGCACTCGGCCAGCACGACCAGCCGCGGCGACACCGTACGCAGGGCGTGCTTCACCGCCCAGGTAAAGTCGAGCGGCCAGAAGAAGGCGGGCAGGTCGGGAAACCACTTCTTGGCTTCGGCCATGCCCGTGTCGGTGGTTGTCGAGATCACGCAAGGAATGTCCGGATGCCGTGCCCGGAAGCGGGCCACCAGTGTGCGCAGCAGGTGAATCTCGCCCACCGAAACGCCGTGGAACCAGACCGGCGCTGGCTGGTCGAGGCCAGGCGGAATGCTGCCCGTAAGCTTGGCCCACAGCCCGCGGCGGATCTTGCCCGTGGTCAGGGCCTTGTAGACCAGCCACGGAGAGAGGATCAACAGGAGCAGGATGTAGGCGAGATTGAGGAGGTAGGGCATGGGAATCCTTTCCCTGTCAACCAGCTCAGATACGAGATTGCCAGTGCTTCGATTACCCGTATTCCTTGACGGCTTCGGCACTAACAACATTGTCTGGGTTCGGCTTTGAGATTGGAGTCGACTATTCAGTTCCGCAATCTGCTCATCGACTCCTGGCGATTCTCACCCGGCCGCCTGCCGCATGTGGCAGTTCTTGTATTTCTTGCCCGAGCCGCACGGGCAGGGGTCGTTGCGGCCCACGCGCTGGCCGCGGTTGCGGATTGGCTCCTTCTTCTTGTCGGTCTGCTGGTTGGCCACCGTCGGATCTTGCTGGGCCGCCGCCGTGAAACGCTGTGCCTGCTCGTGCGTCACGCTGCTGATCGACCAGATCGACTCCTGGAACGCCTCTTCTTCTTCCATGCGGAAGACGGAGTCGGTCACCTTGTCGTGAACGCCTTCCCACATGGCGTCGAACTCTTTCATGCCCTGCCGCTTGAACTCGGTCTTCGGATCGACCTGGGCATAGCTGACCAGGTTGATGCCCGAACGCAGGTGGTCCATCGTGTACAGGTGGTTCTTCCAGGCGGCGTCGAGCCGGCCCAGGAGCAGGCTGCGCTCCATACGGCGCATCTCGGGCCGATAACGGGCATCGAAGGCGTTCCATAACAGATCACGCGCCTGTTCCGCGCTGATGCCGGTGAGCTGCTCGTCGTTGACCTCGAGCTTTAGCTCTTCGCGGGCCCAGCTGGCCAGTTCCTGGGCGTCTTCCGGCTCCGAGATGCGCGTGCCCGCGAAAGTCTCCTCGATGCGGGCATCGATGTCTTCCTGGCCCATGCCAGCCTTGTCCCCTTCCTTGAGCTTCACTGACTTGAGCGGGATGGTGGCTTGCTGCCCTTGCGGGAAGCCGGCCTGGCTGGCGGCCAGCAGCTTGTCGAGGATCTGTTGCTTGGACAGGGTGCGGAACTCGACTTCGGACCAGTCCTTGGTGACGTCAGGGAAGCGATTGCGAGCCCAGTTGAAGAGTCCTTCGCGATCATAGCGCTGCCCTTGCTGGGTCTTCTCGGCCATGAAGCGGGCCAACGCCAGCTTGACCGGGAACTCGATCTCTTTCTGGCGATACAGTTCCATGACGCGCTCATGGACGATGGCCTTGATCTCGTCGGCCCGCTTGTTTTCGAACTCCTTGGCATCGACCTTGAGGTTGAACTTGACGCGCATCCAGTCGCTGATGGAGCGCAGCCCCCAGTCGGGATCGAGGTAATCTTTGCCCGAGACCAGGTCGACCTCGTCAATGGTCTTCTCGGCCAGTTCGATCAGGTGCTGGGCCAGGTTGTCGCGGCCGATCTGCTTGAGCCCGCGGTCGGTCAGCTTCAGCCCCCAGCGGGCATTGGCCTGATTGGTCATGGCTTGCCAGTTCCATTCGCGTTCCTCGACGTCGTCGCTCAGGTTCTCGTCCATCATCTCGTGGACGCTGGTGGGAATCATGCGTGAGGCCTTGTCGCGGGCCGTGCGCTCGGCTTCCTTGAAATCGGAACGGCTGAAATCGGAGGCGTCGAACTCGAGCCCCAGCCGCGCCGCCGCGAACTCGGCGAACGAGGCCGAGCCGTAGTCATCGTCGAGGAAGCGATCCACGGCCAGGTTTACCTGCTCATCGATCATGTCGAGGATGCGCGTCTTGCAGTTGGCCCCTTCGAGGATCTCCTGGCGGAAGCCGTAGGTGCGCTTGCGCTGGTGATCCATGACCTCGTCCATTTCGAGGAGGTTCTTGCGGATATCGAAGTTGCGTTCTTCCACCTTCTTCTGGGCCGCTTCGATGCGGCGCGAGACCATGCGCGATTCGATGGCCTCCCCTTCCTGCATGCCGAGGCGGGTGAGCACGTTGGCCACCCACTCGCCGGCAAAGATGCGCATCAGGTCGTCTTGCAAGGAGAGGAAGAAGCGGCTGGAGCCGGGATCGCCTTGGCGGCCCGCGCGGCCACGGAGCTGGTTATCGATGCGGCGGGCCTCGTGGCGTTCGGTGCCGATGATGTGCAGCCCGCCCATCTCGGCCACTTTGCGGCCCTCTTCCTTCATCTTTTCCTTGGTCTCGATGTCGTCGACCGTCTTCTTCCAGAGGTCTTCGGGGACGTCGAGACGGGTGGCGAACTTGTCCTTGAGCTGGGCCCAGGCAAGCGTTTCGGGGTTGCCGCCGAGAACGATGTCGGTGCCGCGGCCCGCCATGTTGGTGGCGATGGTGACCGCGCCGGTGCGGCCCGCCTGGGCCACGATCTCCGCCTCGCGGGCCGCGTATTCCGGCTTGGCGTTCAGCAGTTCGTGCTTGATGCCCTTGCGTTTGAGCATGGCCGACAGCTTCTCGCTCTTGTCCACGTCGGTGGTGCCGATCAGCATGGGCCGCCCTTCCTCGTGCACCTCGACGATCTCGGCGAGGACCGCGTCCCACTTCTCCTTCTCGGTGCGGAAGATGACGTCGGGGGCGTTGATGCGGATGAGCGGCTTGTTCGTGGGGATGGCAAGGACGTCGAGCTTGTAGATCTTCCAGAATTCGTTGGCCTCGGTCATGGCGGTGCCGGTCATGCCCGCCAGCTTCCGGTACAGCTTGAAGTAGTTTTGCAGAGTGATGGTGGCGAGCGTCTGCGTTTCTTCCTTGATGCGCACCCCTTCGCGGGCATGCTTGGCTTCCACGGCCTGGTGCAGCCCGTCGCTCCACTGGCGGCCGACCATGAGGCGGCCTGTGAACTCGTCGACGATGATCACCGCCATCTCCCCCGATTCGGGGTGCGGCATGACCACGTATTTCTTGTCCTTGTGATAGAGATGGTGGGCGCGCAGCGCGTTGTCGATGAGGTGGGGCCACTCCATGTTGCCCGCCGTGTAGAAGCTTTCCACGCCAGCCAGCTCTTCCGCGGCCCGCACGCCTTCATCGGTGAGATGGCAGGAGTGCTCCTTTTCTTTCACCTCGAAAAACTTGCCCGGCTCTTTCTTCTGCATCTCGCTGAGCGAGACGGCGATCTCGTTGGCCTTGCCGTAGCGGCGCACGTCGGTGTGCGCCTGGCCGGAGATGATCAGCGGCGTGCGCGCCTCGTCGATGAGGATGTTGTCCACCTCGTCGATGATGGCGAAGTTGAGGTTCTTCTGGCACTGCTGGTACCAGGGGTCGTAGTCGTGATCGCCCCAGCGGGCCGGCTTCATGTTGTCGCGCAGGTAGTCGAAGCCGAATTCGCTGTTGGTGCCGTAAGTGATGTCGCAGTCGTAGGCGCGGCGGCGATCGGTGGCTTCCATGTCGCTCTGGATGTAGCCCGCAGTCAGGCCCAGCGCCTGATAGATGGGCAGCATCCATTCGCAGTCGCGGCGGGCCAGGTAGTCGTTGACCGTGACCACGTGTACGCCCTTGCTCTCGAGCGCGTTGAGATACGCGGGCAGCGTCGCCACCAGCGTCTTGCCTTCACCGGTGACCATCTCGGCGATGTTGCCCCGGTGCAGCACGATGCCGCCCAGAATCTGCACGTCGAAGTGGCGCATCTTCTTGGTGCGCCAGCCCGCCTCGCGGCAGGCGGCAAACGCCTCGGGGAGCAAGTCGTCAAGCGTCGCGCCTTCCTTGAGCCGTTCGCGGAACTTCGGGGTCAATTCCTTGAGTTCGGTGTCGGACAGGGCCTTCATCTGCTCTTCGAGGGCATTGACGCGGGCCAGGAGCGAGCCGGGCGTGACGGTGTAGGGATTCGCCAGATCGCGCGTGCGCACGTAGCCGAGGCGGCGGATGTAACGCTCGTTGCTCGAGCCGAACAGGCGCATCAGAAAGCCGGCCACCCCTTCCGAGAAAGCACTCAGCCCGTCACTGAGCTTGTCCCAGAAGCCCGAGTCCACCGGTTGTTCGTTGCTCATGTTGCCCTGATTCTCCATGAGACGCGCCGGGGGTGTCCGCCCCCGGAGGATGTGCGGCGCTTGGTCCTGCATGTCCAGCATTTCGACACCGATCCAGTAAGTCAGTCTAAGAGTGGGTTCCACGGGGGTCAATACGGACCGAAACCCGTGCCTCTCTTCGGACTAGAGGAGGATGCGGCCGGGCGCCCACACGCGCGCCGGGCCGCATCGTCTCAGTTACCACACCCCTACTGGGACGGTTTCCCTTGCAAATCTCGTGCTTGGGGTCCCTGGACTTCAAGGGGCTGTCTGCGGACAATAACGGCATGGCTGCCAGGTCGACTACCTGTCCTTACTGCAATGCCCTCACGCCGCTGCCCGAGGATGGCGGCACCAGGATCGAATGCTCGCGCTGCGGCGAGACGTTTGTGGCCGACGGACAACCAGCGGCTGCACCAGCCGAGCCCGCCGCCAACTCGGCGCAGACCCCCGAGGCGGTTATTCCCCCCAATCCAGCCCGGCTTTCCAACGGGGCCGTGGCGGGCATCATTGTTGGCGTGATGATCTCGATGGGCGCTCTTGGACTGGTCTTCGCCCTCGCCACCATGCCCGATCGTATTGCCAATCATCAGGGGATCACCAAGCCCGAAACGACCTCGGTGCCCCTGTTTCTCAAACTGCTTGCTTTTGCCTGGATTCTCGGGCTTGTCTATCTGCTGCACGGCATCTGGCAGGGCATCCGCAACACGGCGCAGGCTGACTGGTACCGGGGTGTCATCATTGTCATCGGGGTGCAGGCTGTGCTGGCGGTCATGCTGGTGGCACTGTGGAGCCGCAATCGCGGATCGCAGCCACGCACGCCGCTTCCAGTGGAGCTGGAAGACGTGGGCCGACTCGCCGTCAAACCGGTCCCACCCGCTGAACTGAGCGGGCTGGCGTTTCTGCCCGCCCACACGAATGTGGCCGCCGGCATCCGTCTTGCCGGGCTCGAACCCGGGCAACTCGAACGCACGCTCCGCGCTTTCTGGCCTGCCGAGAAGCAAATCCCGTTCGATCTGGCCCAGGTCGAGCAGTGGACCGGGCTGCACCCAGATGAGTTGGATCACGTGGTCATTGGCGCCACGGTAAAGAACGAACTGCCCCCGCCGTTCGTGGTGGTGGCCGTGACGCGCCGCCCCGTGGATTCCACCCGTGTGATCGAGAAGCTCAAGGCTCAGCCGCTGCCGGGCGAAACGGGCCGCTATCGCTTCAGGATCAAGCAGCCCGCTCTCGAAGCGGTGCTGTGGTGTTTGCCTGATCGCCAGACCTTCCTGATGGCGCTGGGGGAAAAGGACCTCGCGGGCATCTCGTCGCGTTCCGCGGGCGATCGCCTGTCGCCCCCTCTGCGCGGGCTGTTGACCGAACGGATGGGCCAGCACACCTGGGCCTGGCTGATTGCCACCGACCTGGAACCGATTGCCGGGGTGGACCTGCCCTTCGGCCGCTGGAAGACGGCCGGACTGTGGATCGAACCGCTGGTCGAGCCCAGCTTGCACGGGGCCATTCAGAGCAGCGACGCGAAAGAACTCGATACGCTCGCGACAAAGGCTCACCGTCGGTTTCCCGAGTGCAAGACACTTCGCAAGGCAGACTGGCTGCTGCTACAGTTGAGCTCACGCCGTGCCAGCGACTGATCTGGCGATCATGGGGCCGGCTCGGCCAGCAACTCCTCGATGCGCTTTTCCAGGGCTGCGGCGGACGAGGGAGAGTAGCCCGTCTGGATGTAACGGACGATGCCCTTCCGATCGATGAGCACGACTTGCGGGATGCCCGTGACGGCATAGCGTTGACTGAGGTTGCTGGTGGGCGGCATGAAGGCGATGCGGTGTTTCAGGTCGTGGAACTTGAGGAACTCGACCATGGCGGCCCGCTCGTCCTGAGGGGGCAAGTCGGTCCGCCGCACCTGGATGTTGCGCTCCGCGTCCCAGCCGTAGCTGTAGTAGCGCGTCAGCCCGATCTGCACCAGCCCGGAACTCGCATACTTCGTTTGCCATTCGCGCAGGTGAGGGAAGGCGGCGCGGCAGGGCGGACACCACACGGCCCAGAAGTCGAGCAGCACCACTTTCCCTTTCAAGTCGTCGTTGGTCAGCGGCGCACCGTTCAACCAGGCGTCGACCTCGAGCGGGATGGCGGGCTGCCCGATCAGCTTCGCAAACGGCGATTCCGGCGTCGTGGGCAGCGGCGCCTTCAGGTCGAAATCTACTTTTGCCGTCTCGAGGACCTCGCCGTTCAGCTTCTGGAATTCGATCCAGTAGCGATAGGAGCCCGCGGGGAAGCCGGTCGTGTCGAGCGGATTGGCAAACTGGTAGGCGTGCTGGCGCGGCACCGTGGCGTCGGCCCAGACGATGGAGCGGCTGAGGAAGTAGCGGCGATCCTTGCGGCCGCTGCTCAGCTTGATGCCGGGGATGTCCGGGTTGCTGCCAAGCCTTTCGATCCAGTGCTCGCACTTGCCGATCGAATAAGTCGGGCGGCCCGACGACTTGTCAGGCGGAACTATCACGTCGCCCGTGCTGGTATTGATCAGGTCGTAGGTGATGCCGAGGGGCTGCCCGGCGCGCAGTTCGCCGCCTTCCACCTGGCCATTCTGCAAGTGAAAGGCGGGATAGACCTTGGCCATCGCATCCGCGGAAACCGCAGGCACGTCATCGTCCTTGTCGGTGTTTTTCTTCTCCGGGGTCGTACGCGGCGAAAAGGGAACGAGAAAGACGAGCAAGAGGGCCAGCAGCCCGGCGCCCGCGGCGAGGATGGGCCAAGGTGGTGTGCTCTTGGCTACTGGCGCCGCGGCAGCCACGGGCGCTGCCGCCTCGAGGGTGGGGCTGGTTTCGATGGAGTCCGGAGTTTCGCCGCGCTCGATGGCCAGCAAGGCCGCACTCGCCGCGTCTGCCGACTCTGGCCTGTCTTGCGGGACCTTGGCCATCAGCTTGCCGATCAAGTCTGCCAGCGCTGCAGGGACGGCAGGATTCGCCTCGGCTACAGAATCAGGCGTGTCGAGCGCCAGCGCAGTCAGCACGGCCAGCGTCGATTCCCCCTTGAAGGGCACAGTGCCAGTGCAAAGGTGGTAGAGCACCGAGCCAAGACTGAACAGGTCGCAGCGATGATCGACATCGACGCCGCGTGCTTGCTCCGGGGCCATGTAGGCCGGCGTGCCCAGGATGGCGCCAGTCTTGGTGAGCTGGACATCGTCGCTGGCGCTGCGGGCCAGGCCGAAATCGAGGATCTTCACGCGCGGCGGCACGGGCTGCCCGCCGCGTCCGGGGGGCCGCTTCTCCAGCCAGATATTGCCCGGCTTGATGTCGCGATGGATCAGGCCGTGCTTGTGCGCGGCTGACAGCCCTTCGGCAATCTCGCGGCCAATGCGCACGATTTCCGGGATCGGCAACCGCCGTTCGCGGCGCAGCCTCACGTCCAGCGCTTCCCCTTCCAGGTATTCCATGGCCAGGAAGGGAACCTTGCGGTCCTCGCCCACCTGGTAGATGGTGACGATGTGGTCGTGCTTGATGGCGGCAGCCGCCTGCGCTTCGCGCAGGAAACGCTTGCGGGCCGAGTCCTTCTCCGCGACCTCGGGACGCATCGCTTTCAGCGCGACCGGCCTCTTCAGGTAGATATCTTCGGCGTGGAAAACCATGCCCATGCCGCCGCTGCCCAGCAACTTGAGAACGCGATAGGAACCGATCCGGCCCAGTTCCCCTTCGCTCTTGGCAGGCGCCAGCAGTCGCTGGAAGTCGAGCGTGTCTTGCTCGGGTACGTTCACTTCCACCTTGCCCACTTCATTGGGCGTGACGCTGTAGCGTTCTTCTGGCAATTGCTTGGTCTCGATCAAAGACGGCTCGACGCTGCCGGGCAGCTTCGCCACCTGTTCGATCAGCTGCTCGAGCGCGGTGTTTCTCTTCAAGCTGGTGGTGGCCTGTGACCGTAGCGCAGCCACGAATCGATCCTCGCCGTCGAGGGCCGCGAGCGCCTTCACGCAGCGCGGGCAATTCTGGAAGTGCGCTTCAAGCTGCTGCCCTTCTGTCTCGGGCAGATCGCCCGTCAGGAATCGATGCAGCCCGCGCGTGTTGGGACAGGTAGTGACGGCACTCATGGGCTTCCCCCTCGATCAACGTGCAATGGCCCGTCGTTACAAGTACTTCGTTCTCTGGCGGGCGATCTTCTCACTGGAGCAGACCAGCCAGCTCGTGGCGGATGCGCCGCAGCACCCGCGACCGCGCGGCATAAACCATGTCAATGCTCAGGCCAAGTTGC
>JBFWSD010000005.1:0-19852 GCA_050248575.1 Gemmataceae bacterium | reverse complement strand
CGTCGATGATGATGACGAGGACGACGACGACGACGACGACGACGATGATCGGCCCCGGCGTCGCAAGCCCGAGACGCCGTTGCGGCCCCGCGAGTGGAAGAATAGCAGGATCGGCGTCTTGCTCGTCTACATCTCCGCGAACCTGATTCTGGGCGCGGCATGTATTGTTCAGATGACGGCCCTGGCCCTTTTTCTACTGGGCTGGATGGGTGTGGGCCTAGCCCTATTGAGCACGATGGTCCAGGTCAGCGATGTCACGGCCCAGGCACTTGGCGTGTGCGCCGGAGTGAGCTACCTGGTCGGGCTGGTGTTCTGCTGCTTCGCGCCGCCGCGCAACAGCGCGCACGTGCTGGCCATCGTATCGGCCTCGCTTGCGGGGGGCTGGCTCCTGTTCGGGCTGATTGGCGTCTTCACAACCACGCCGGTCATCAAGATCCTCTGCGGCATCCTGGTGGTGGGCCAGTCGATCGTGTTTCTCTTTCACCTGCGTGCCCTGGCCTTGACGTTGAAGCTGCGCGACGTGGCCAATGCTTGCCGCAACCTGGCGATTGCTTCCGGCGTGTCGCTGGTGGGCTATCCGCTGCTGGTTTACGTGGTGATCCGGCTGACCATCGCCGCGGGCACCGCCATTGTCCTTTCCGGAGCGAAGCTGAGCCCCACCGCCCTGATGACAGGGGGCAGCATCCCGATCGTGCTGGTCATCGCCTTCGGCGTCGGCCTCTACGTGTCGCTGTTCATGTGGTTCATGATGAACCTGACCGCGATCTACGACGGCATCAACTACGAGATGGCCAAGGGCCGTCGCACCGAGGTGGCGGTGTGGATCCCACTCCTGGGGGGCGCCGCCTTCTTCTTCGTGGTGAACTTCATCATTGCCCTGGTTGTCGTGATGAGCCATTAGCGTCTGGCCACGCCATGAAAGTCTCATTGTGCATGATCGTCCGGAACGAAGCGGGCAACCTGCCCGCTTGCCTGTCGTCGGTACATGGCCTCTTTGACGAGATCGTGATCGTCGATACGGGTTCTGCGGACCGGACCAGGGAGGTTGCCTCCGACCTGGGCGCGCGGGTATGTGACTTTCCGTGGTCAGACAGTTTCAGTGCGGCCCGCAACGAGAGCCTGCGCCTGGCCCGCGGCGACTGGATCTTCTGGATGGACGCCGACGACCGCGTGGACCGGGCCCATCGTGCCCGGCTCGAATCGCTTTTCAGCCAGCTCGAGAACGAGAACATTGCCTACGAAATGACCTGCCTCTGCCGTGCACCGGACGGCGGGGCCACACGGGCTACCCACGTCAGGCTCTTCCGCAACAAGCCCGGGCTGCGCTGGCACTACCGCGTGCACGAACAGATTGGCCCGGCCCTCCGCCGGCAGAACGTGGAGGTTCGTCCTGCCGACATCGTTATCGAGCACATCGGCTATCAAGATCCCGAACTGTGGCGGCACAAGCAGGAACGCAATCTGCGGTTGTTGAAGCTGAGTGTCGATGAAGAAGGGGACGATCCGTACCTCCTCTTCCACCTGGGCTGGACCTACCACGGTCTGGGACAATGGCAGCAAGCGACGCCGGTGCTGAGTCGTTGCCTGGAGCGGGCCGCTCACTCGGCGCGGTTTGTTGCCAGGAATCATGCACTGCTTGCTTCCTGCTACAGCAAGCTCGGCCAGCAAGAGCGGGCGTGGGCCATCTGCCAGCAAGGGCTTGGCCGCTATCCCGATCATCTCGAGCTGCTATACTGCGCCGGGCAGCTCTGCTACGAGGCCGGCGACTGGCCCGGCGCGGCAGCGGCCTGGCTGCGCTTGCTCGAGAAGAGGCCGATGGATTCGCCCGCGTTCTGCGATGACGGGCTGTCAGGCTACCGGACCCGGCACAGCCTGGCTGTTCTTTACGATCAAGCGGGCCGCGCTGCCGAGGCCGAAGCGGAATGGCGACGCTGCCTTGCGGAGGAGCCTGCTTTTGTGCCCGCTCTCTGGGAGCTGGGGCGGCTCTTGCTCCGCCAGGCGCGCTGGACGGAGGTCGACAGGATCGCGGCCCAGCTCGACCGCGTCGCGCAGCGGTTCGCTGTCCAGTTGCGTGTCCTGGATCAGCTGGCCCGCGAAGAGGTCGGCGGGCTGCTGCTGCCCCTGGCAACGTGATCCTGTTCTGGAGGTTGACTCATGGCGCAACAACACCCGCACCAGTGGGCAGAAGTCGTCTTGAAGTGCTGGCAGGATCCTGCCTTCAAGGCACGGCTCGTGGCGGATCCGCACGCGGTCCTGCAAGAGCACGGCATCGCCGTCCGCCCGGGCGTGCAGCTCAAGCTGGTCGAGAATTCAGACACGGTCAAGCATCTGATCTTGCCGTCGAAGCCCGTGGAGCTCGATCTGAGCAAGCTGCCCGCCGATGGTCTGACGGCCGAAGAACTGGCCCGGATCCATGCGGGCGGCTTGCTGGGAGTCACCGACTTCGACGGCTGAGGCGCTAGGGCTCCTTGAAGTTGCGCTTCTTGTCGCCGAAGGGCCGCAGCGCCAGGCGAATGGTGCCGAACTCGGCATAGCGGGCCAACTTCAACGCTTCTTCCGGCGTGACCTCGAAGGTCACCGTCTCTGGCAAGAGGGCAGGTCGGTCATCCGGGCGGACGGGCAGCAGATCAACAGCCCGGATGAGCACGTCTTCCATGATGCAAGTGGCCTGGTAGTCCTCCCCTTTCTTGACGACGTGAATGAGATCGACGTGCGAGCCGGGCAGGGCAAAACCGCCCACGGCCGCAGCGGGCGTGATCTTGATGGTGAAGGCGCGCTTGCCCGCGGGCAGCAGGGCTTCCAGTCCCGCTTTGTTCTTATCTTGGAGGTCTTCCCAGGTAAGCACCTGGCCCTTCTTCAGGTTCTTGATGAGGGGCCGATCCCTGGTCTCGCCAATCGCCGCAGGCGGAATGTACGTGGGCGGCACCTGGCGCTTGGGAACTTCCTTTTCCTCGAACATCGCCGCCGGATCGCGCACCGGCGTCCACTGCGCAAGGTCGCCCTTGGCAACCAGGACCTTGGTTGTTTCCTCGTCGGCGGTCGCAGAATGCCGCAGCAGACCGAGTGCTACCAGGGCAAGCACTTTCACAACCGTTCGCTTCATGGTTCACCTCGAAGAAGGGTTGCCGGGTGCGGTGCCCACCCGGGCAAAAGGCGTATTCGTCTCACAGATGTAGCTCGACCACGTCCTTGTCGTGCAGCACGTGGTCGCGCTTGATGGTCTGGCCGTCGTAGACGCCGGTGCCCCAGATGCGGGCCGATTTCAGCCCTTCGGCGAAATCGCGATGCACGAGCGCAGCCAGGTCGAGCAGCGTGCTGCCCGCCGGGCAACTGAAGGGCGAAGTCATGTCGGCCGGCTTGCCCGGCTGCTTGGTGTAGACCCGGATCACGTTCAGATACTTGTAGATGATGTCGCGCAGGCTCTCCAGGTCCGCATCATTGATTGCCGACAGGGCGTGGATGACCAGGCGCTCGCCGAACAGTTCGCGAACGATCTCGAGGCGGTCGGCGGCCCCGGGCGCGTCGAGCTTGGTGGCCACCAGCAAGGTCCGGGTCTGCCGGATCGTGAAGTCCTCGTCGTCGCTGGGGGGCGGCAGCTCCTTGACCAGCTGCACCTTGACCTGGGCCAGCCGTTCGATGACCGCCTCCGCCGCGAACGGGCCGTCGTCATCATCGAGCCCCACCACCAGGAGGGCCGCATCGGCATTGCCGACGATGCTCGACAGATAACTCTCCAGGTAGTCGGGCGTGATCGGCGGCGTGTCGATGAGCTGCACCTTGACGTCTTCCCAGTCCATCATGCCGACGAGGGGTTCGCGGGTGGTGAAGGGGTAGGCCGCGACCTCGGGAGTGGCACGGGTGAGCTTGTCGACGAGCTGGCTCTTGCCGACGTTGGGAGCGCCGATGAGGACGACCTGCCCGGCGCCTTGCTTGGGGATCTTGCCCGAGGGGCCCTTCTTGCCCTTGGGAGCTTTCTTTTCTTGTTCGATCTCGTCGCGGAGATCGGCCATCTTGGTCTTGAGGTCGGCCTGGAGTTTTTCGCTGGCCTTGTGCTTGGGGATGAGGGAGTACATGCGTTTGAGGCAGGCCAGCTTCTCTTCGGCGGACTGGGCCTTCTTGTACTCGGCCTCGGCCTCGAGGTACTGGGGGGTCAGGTTCGCAGCCATGATTCCGCTCTCGCAGGGTTCCAATCGACCAGCAACTGCCAGTATAGCGGTGTGTGCGGGCGGGCAAAGGAGAAAGGTGCCGTGTGGGGGCGTGAAGAAAGAGTTAAGATTGGCAGGCGCCGGTGGGCCATCGCTGCTCAGCCCGTACACCATCCACGGTGCGCCGAACGATCAACTCCTCTGAGGCACCCATGGATACCCACCAGCTAGAAGACAGCAAGACCGAGGTCAGGCCGTTGACCAAGCGATCGATCCAGGAATACATCGACGAGACGCCGAGCTGGTCGGATGGGACCGAGACGTCGATGACGCCGATGACGTCGATGCAGTGGCGGATCTGGTGGCTGGCGGCGGCGGGCAAGTTCTTCGAAGGGCTGGTGGTCTTCATGACCGGCGTGGCCCTGCCGCTGATTGCCAGCGAGTTCTCGCTGAGTGCGGCGGCGCACGGCGCCGTGAGTGCCGCGACGCTGGCGGGCATCCTGGTCGGCGCCACGGCCCTCGGCGGCATGGCGGACCTCTACGGCCGCAAGGTGATGTTCATTGTCGAGATGGTGCTGTTCATCGCCTTTCTGGTGGCGCTGACGTTCAGCCCGAATTTCACGTTCCTGGTGATCTGCCTGTTCGGTCTGGGCGTGTCCCTGGGCTGTGATTATCCAACGGCCCACATGATTATTTCGGAGAGCATCTCGAGCAAGGCGCGGGGCAAGCTGGTGCTGGCGGCCTTCGGCTTCCAGGCGGTGGGCGCCCTGGCGGGCACCGCGGTCGGCTTCCTCATTCTCGGCTACAAGCCCGACATCGGCGCCTGGCGCTTGATGTATGCCTCGGCGGTGGTGCCGGCCGCGTTTGTCTTGATTGCCCGCTTCTTCATCACCGAGAGCCCGCACTGGTTACTGAGCATGGGCCGCAAGGCCGACGCGGAAAGGGAAACCCAACGTTTGCTCTGGCGCGAGCCCCTCTATCCCAAGCAGGTGGCCCTGCATATCGACGAGGACGAGGATGCTGCCAGTGATGGCGAGGCACACCGCAACCACGAGCATCAGGAGCATCACCAGCATCATCACAAGAAGCATCATCACAAAGAGAAGGGCTACCTGGCCCTCTTCAAGCACAAGAACCGCCGGGCCACCATCCTGGCCAGCGTCCCCTGGTTCCTGCAAGACCTGGGCACCTACGGCATTGGCATCTTCACCCCCACCATCCTGGCCAGCGTGATCGGCAAGAGCCGCGAACACGCCATGAACGTCGCCGACCTGGTGCAGAGCGACCTGGTGGCCGCGGAAGGGGCTGCCTTCATCGACGTGCTGTTGATCGTCGGCGTCGTCTTCGCCGTGATGCTGGCCGACGTGGCGGGCCGCATCCGCCTTCAAGTCATCGGCTTCATCGGCTGCGCTCTCGGGCTGTTGCTCGCTTCGCTGTCGGTCGATTGCGACGGCCCCACCAAGACCCTCTTCATCTTCCTGGGCTTCATGATGTTCAGCTTCATGACCAACATGGGGCCGAACGCTCAGACCTACCTGCTGGCCGGCGAAGTGTTTCCTACCCACGTGCGCGGCAAGGGGGCCGGCTTTGCGGCCTCCTTTGCCAAGTTGGGCGCCGTGCTCACCGCTTTTCTCTTTCCCGTGTTGCTGGCCGACATCGGCACGCGCTGGCTGCTCTATGGACTCGTCGCCACCTCGCTGCTTGGCGCCGTGGTCACCTGGATCTACCGCATCGAAACCACCGGCGTGAATCTCGAGAGCATCGGCAACGAGTAGCCAGGCGGGCGTTCACCAGTCAACGTGAAAGCGGATGCCGGCGGCGTTGACCGTGCCGCTGTTGGCCGGGTCCACCACGTTGCGCGAGGTGTTGAGCAGGTTCAGCTGCACCTTGAAATTGGCGTTGAAGTACCAGTTCAGGCCGAGGGTGTTGCCGATCATCTGCCCGCCGTCGATGCCAGTATCATTCAGATCGACGTACGAATAGCGATAGGTCAATTCCCAGGCGCCGCGGCCCAGGCACCTGCCGCCGTTGCGGTTGCGGACCAGGAAAAAGTTCTCGCTGGGGAAGGGCCGCTCGTAGAGCCCGAAACGGCGATCGTAGCCGCGATTCTCACCAGTGAGGAAGTAGCTGATCAGCACGTAGCCGCCCCAGAAGAAGGGATCGCCCGCCGGCGGCGCGGACGGAAACGAGGCCGGAAACTGCGCGTTGACGACCTGCGAGAGGAGACATTCCGATTGAATCGACAGCGGGCCGGCAATCCAGAGCAATTCGGCGCCGAGGGTGCTGGCCCCGTCGGCCAGGATGAAGCCCGTATCCACCAGGCGCGTGGAGTCGCCCAGGGTCTCGCCTGAATCGCGAATCTCCGCACGCGTGCGATAGCGAACGAACTTCGCATCCGGGCTGACCAGCACGTTGGGATTGTTGGTCAAGGGAATCTGCTGTTTGACCGTGCGCAGGTTCTGGCCGACGCGATACTGGTACGAGCCGCCCAGGTGCAAGAGATGACGGCCGCCGTCTGCGTAGATGGGCAGGCCGGTGATGCGGCCGGTGTAGACATAGATGCCGTCGCCGAAATCGGAGCCAAAGTTGTCGCTGAATTGCGAATTGCGATGGAGGAAGATCTGCCAGGTGCCGCGCTCGTTGAGGTAGGTGTTGGCGAAGAGCGTGCCGATGGCAAACTCCATCAAGAACGACTCGAAGGTGAGCGACCGCTCGAGGTCGGGCAGCAACTTGCTGCTGCTCATCGACTCCAGCCCTTGCGGGACCTTTTGCTGCCCGAAGCGCACCGTGCCGACATAGGGGAGATCTCGGAAGCCAACGTAGAGGTGATCGAAGAGCGGCGCATCCGGGCCCGCTTCGAAATCGATCTCCTGGTGAAACTCGACCAGTTCATAGAGGACTCCGAGAGTCTCCAGGCGAATACGCCGGAAGTAGCTGCCGTCGTCGAGAGGCTGGACGCCCTGCCCGAGGCCGGTGCCCGGCACCACCACGGGCGTGGCCGGAAATCGAAGCGCGGGCGAGGGGTTCCAGAACACGGTGTCGTTTTGCAAGCGCCCGGCGATGTGCAAGGTGAAGACTTTGTTGGGTGACTGAATCCAGAAGCCGTGGTTCCAGACAGCCTCCAGGTTGAGGGCGCTGCCCACGGTGTACATCTCGTCGGCCGCCTTCTCCCTGTCCTCCTTCGCTTTCTTTTCAGCCTCGATGTAGGCCATCATGATGCGGTTCTGTTCTTCCAGCTGTTTCACGCGGGCGCATGGTCCCCTGCGCTGCGATGTCGTCCGCGCCTTGAGGCTGCGTCCCGCGGTCGTCAACGTCCGGTGGTGGCCAGCCCCGGATGAAAGCCGTGCACGTCTTCGATGGATCCATTGGTGACATCGACGGCTTCCAGCCCGTCCTCGGTCCACATCGGGTAGAGCTCGGCGGGCAGCCAGGCAAGCGAGCGCGGGCGGTCCCAGTAATAGAAGTGGCCCATCTTCTTGAACGTGATCGTCTTGTCGAACTTTTCCGTGACCGCCTTGCCCTCCTGCCAGCGCGTACACTCGCCCTTGATGGGAACCTGCCAGCTCTCCGCGCCTTTCTCGAATGCCTTTGCGGGGATAGCGAGGGTCACTTCCTCGACGGGCTGCCAGTCCTCTCCTTGCCGGGCATACCATTTGCGATGGTAACGGTAGTCGGGCTGCCCGGGCACCGGGAAGAGTTTGTTGAAAAACAACTGCCTGTTGATCCGGCCATGATTGAGGCCAAAGCGAAGCTCGTTCTTCTCGGTCGTGAAGACGGCCAGGTCGCCGATCAGCGTGTAGGTGCCCTTCGTCTCTTTCACCTCGGGCGGCCGGCGCGTGCCCGAGTAATCATTGCTGACGCGGTAGAGCCAGGTCTTTTCCTTGGGGCCGTTGATCGTCAACTTCATGGTGGGTGAAGTGAAGTTGCCCGTGTAGTGCGACCAGGCCGAGGTGGTGATATCGGGCTGCTTGCCCTCTTCCAGTGGAACCGCCAGCCACAACGTCAGGAAGATGATGGTAGTGTTCATGCTGGCATCCTAGCCGAACTCGCTGCGCCGGGGTGTAACGATGCGGTAACAGGCCAATCCGCCGCGGTCACTACAATGACTGCGAAGGAGGTTCATGATGGACTACGGCATCTTTCATGATGTGCAGCCCCGCACGGAGGACCCGGCGGTCATCCGCTGCATCATCGAGATCCCCAAGGGCCGGCGCAGCAAGTTCGAGGTCGACAAGCAGACCGGGCTGATGCGCCTCGATCGCTATCTCTATGCCTCGGCCCACTACCCGGGAGATTACGGTTTCATCCCCAAGACGCTGGCCGAGGACGGCGACGCGCTCGATATCCTGGTCATGGTGAACGAGCCCACCTTCTCGGGCTGCCTGATCGAGGCCCGCGTGGTCGGCCTGTTCCGCATGAAGGACCGGGGCAGCAACGACTTCAAGGTGCTCGGCGTCCCCAGCACGGATCCGCTCTTCAACGAGTACCGCGCGCTGAAGGATGTGCCCGCACATTTCCTGCGCGAGGTCGAGCACTTTTTCTCCACTTACAAGCAGCTCGAAGGAGTGACCACCGAAGCGCTCGGCTGGGGGCAAGCGGCCGAGGCCATTGTTGAGGTGCAGAGTTGCATGGCCCGCTACGGGGAGCAGCCCCGTTGACCGCGTTGACCACGAAAGTCATTCTTTCGTGGGCGTGGGGGGCGGCGCCAGCTCGAGCAGTTCGCTGAGCGCGTCCCAGGCTGCTTGTCGCGACTTCTGGTAGCTGTCGGCCCGGGCCTTGTCGTTTGTGTCCCAGTAGGCTTTCAGCTCGACGGTGGTGGCCAGCAGCAGATTGGCCACCTTCTGACATTGCTCGAAGTCTTCCTTCTCCTCGTCGGATTGCAGGAGCGGCTTCACGGTCGGGCCAATCAATTCGAGTTGCGTGGCGACGCGATCCAGCCAGGGCCGCACGTCCGCCTTGGTGTAGAGCTTGCGCTCCACCACGTCGGCCATCAGCCCGATGTTGAGATAGCTCTGGTAGAGATTGACGCCGGTGAGCTTGCCCAGCGCTTCCAGATGGCGGTCGCGTTCGAGGTTCGTGACGGGAACCGGCTCGGGCGTGACCGCCATCGGCAGCGGCTTCGCTTCGGGCTCGATGGGCGGCGGGGGCAACGGCACGTTGACGCTGTCCACCTTGTCGACGTTGCGCTCTTGGTGCTTTGGCAGGTCGGCCTTCGCGGGTGCAGCTGCGCTCTCGGCCTTGCGCTCGCTCTGGAGCGCGGCGAGCACGTCTTCTTGCTTGCGGATTTGCTTGAAGAGAAAAACGGACAGGCCGGCGAGGACGAGGAGGAGGAAGAGCCCGACGGCGACGAGCCCTTGCGACCAGCGGCGCATCTCGGCAGCGCGGGCCGCAAGCTCGTCCTCGGGCGACCAGCCTTCACGGGGCAAGTTTGACGTGGCCATTGGCGATCACCTCACGCCGCCCCGATTACCGGGCTGGCCGGGCCGCGCGCCGGGCCCGTCATTCACGGGCGGATTCCCGCGCGGCTGCGGATCGATGCCGTTGCCCACGCCGTTGTTGCCCTTGACGAACTGGCCCGGGCCACGACCGTTGCCGCCCGCTGCCTGCCCGACGCCTGCGCCGAAAGGTCCACGACGCTTACCGGGATTGTTGTTGCCGCCATTCATCATGCGACGAGCAAAGTCGGGCTGTCCGCCGCGCTGGCCGCCACAAAGCTGCCCGACCTGGCCGAGTCCACCGCCGAAGCCGCCGCGCTTGCCCTGCGCGCCTTTCGGTCCACCCTTGCCCGGGCCGCCCTTGTCGGCGAACGGCGGGCCGCCTTTGCCTTGCCCGCCTTTGCCCGGACCGCCCTTGTCGGCGAACGGCGGGCCGCCTTTGCCTTGCCCGCCTTTGCCCGGGCCGCCCTTGCCCGGACCGCCTTTGCCTTGGCCGCCGCCAAAGCCGGGTCCGCCTTTCGCCGGTCCGCCCGTGAAGCGGCCGCCGCGATTGCCCTTTCCACCTGCCTGGCAGAGGCCTTGACCGAAGGCACCTTTGCCTTTGCCCTTGCCGCCCATGTTCGGGCCGCCTTGGCCGCCCTTGTTGGCAAAGCCTTGGCCGCCCTTGTTGGCAAAGCCTTGGCCGCCCTTGCCACCCATGTTCGGGCCGCCCTTGTTGGCGAAGCCGCGGCCACCACCTTGCCCGCCGAAGCCTGGGCCGCCTCTCGGTCCGCCCTTGCCGGCAAAGCCAAGGCCGCCCCGGAAGGCACCCTTGTTGCCGCCGCCGCCCTTGCCGCCACCTGGACCACCTTTGCCGCCGGGCCCTTTCGCGCCCGCGTCAGCAAGGGCCAGCATGGCTGCGCCAAGCAGCGCCGCACCGCATGCCACCGACCACCAGCGTCGTGTTGGGGACATTACGGACTCCAGAAAGAGAGAGATAGGGCGCGTATGATCCTATCTCCGCCCCTGGCCGTTGTCAATCAGCGCAATCAGTCCTTGTTCATCCGCAGGCGATTCTGAATGGATGCGCGAAATCGTTCACCGCGCCGCGCAGATCCGCGCGCGATTTGCGCGGGTACATGTTTCACCACTCCAGCTTCAGCTTGCCCAGCCGGTCCACGGTTTCCTTCATCAGGGCGTCTTCTTCCTTCTCGTCCTTGGCCAGATACGTCACCGAGAAACGCAGGTACGGGCCGGCGTTGTCCCAGGGCACGCAACACACCGATTGCTCGGTGATCAGGTACTGCGAGCACTCCTCGGCGTTGGCGAAGGACTTGCCCGCGGCGGCCTTCGGCGAACGTGTGTAGAGGAAGTAGGTGCCGCCGGGCATCTTGCACTGGAAGCCCACCTTGTTGAGGGCATCGACCAGCTTCTTCAGGCGGCGGCGGTATTTCTCGCGAACGCGGTCGCCGATCTCGGCATGTTCCAGCGCCGCCCGGGCCGCTTGCTGGATCGCCATGAACTGTCCGGAATCGCTGTTGTCCTTCACGTCGGCAAAGGCCTGCACGATCTTCGGGTGCCCGCACACGAAGGCCATGCGCCAGCCGATCATGTTGAAGCCCTTCGACATCGAGTGGATCTCGACGCCCACCTCTTTCGCGCCGTCCATTTGCAGAAAGCTGAGGGGCGGCCCGTTGAAGCTCAGCAAGATGTGGGCGGCATCCTGCACCACCACCACCTGGTTCGTATGCGCGAAGTCGATCACCTGCTTGTAGAACTCCCGGGTGGCCACTGCCCCGGTCGGGCTGTTGGGATAGTTGATCACCAGCAACTTGGCCCGCTTCTTGATGTCCGCCGGGATACCGGCCAGGTCGGGATAGAAGCCGTTCTCTTCCAGCAAGGGCAGGTTGTGCACCGTGCCGCCGTAGTATTTCGTGTGCGTGCCCGCCACGGGGTAGCCCGGCACCGTCATGAGCGTGACGTCGCCCGGGTTGATGAAGCAGGC
The DNA here is from genome assembly GCA_050248575.1 of Gemmataceae bacterium. Classification (GTDB taxonomy): domain Bacteria; phylum Planctomycetota; class Planctomycetia; order Gemmatales; family Gemmataceae; genus JBFWSD01. The sequence goes on along the minus strand of JBFWSD010000005.1, from coordinate 8,288 downwards.
GGGCAGCATCGCCAGCGCCGGCTTCGAACCGATCGCATGATTGACCTCGGCGGCCGGATCGAGGCTGACGCCGAAGACCTTCTTCATGAAGCCGGCGGCCGCTTCCTTGAAGGCGCCGATGCCGTTGTCGGCGTAGCCCCGGTTCTCGAGCTTGTCGACTTCCTGCTTGAGGACGTCGCGGACGAGGGGCTCGGCCATGTCGTCGTTCTCGCCGATGCCGAAGTCGAGTAGCTGGCGTTCGGGATGGGCCTGGAGGGCTGCCCGCTTGGCCCGCTTGATCTTCTCGAACTTGTAGATCTCGGTCCCCTTGCCATACCCGGCGCCGCCGATGCGTTCGGCAAACAGCCCCTGGAACCAAGGATCGCCACTGGCAGTCATGGCCCGTCCTTTCGCTTCATCGTGGTAAGTTGGCGAGCGACAGAGAGATTGTAGCGATTTTGGATTCCGATTCTGGATTCCAATCCTCGCTGGCACTTCGGGCTAACCCCAATCCGCAACACGAAGTCGAAAATCCCAAATTCCCTTCGGAATTTCGATTTGCCTTCGGGCCACGTGCCCTCTCTATTCTCGATAGCGCGTGCTATCCTGCATCAGGACCTCAGGATTCACCATGGCTGGCGGAATGCGACAAGTTCTGGGCCGACTCTACGGGCTGGCCGGGCCGCGCGATAGCGCCACACCCGACCAGCAGTTGCTCGAGCGTTTCCTTCGCTCGGGGGACGCCGATGCTTTCGCCGCCCTCGTGCAGCGGCACGGCGGGCTGGTCTGGGGAGTTTGCCGCCGGGTCATGGCGCACGAGCAGGACGCGGAGGACACGTTTCAAGCCGTGTTCATGGTGCTGGCCCGCAAGGCGCGCACCATTCGCAGCAAGGAAGCGCTGGGCCCCTGGTTGTACCGGGTCGCCTATCATCTGGGCGTGAAAGCGCGGGGCCGGCAGGCCCGCCGCCGCGAACGCGAAAGGGAAGCCATGGCCGCCGAGCGCGAGCAAGCCCGCGACGTGGAGCCGCCCGACAGCGAACCGCTCCGCCGCGAGCTGCTGGCGAGTCTCGATCGCGAGCTGAGCCAGCTGCCCGCCAGGTACCGGGCGGCGGTGGTGCTCTGCGATCTGCAAGGCAAATCGCACGAAGAAGCGGCCCGCGAGCTCGATTGCCCGCTCGGTTCGATGTCGCGCCAGCTTCAGCGGGGCCGCGAGCTCCTCCGCGAAAGACTCGTGGGGCGCGGCATCGCGCTGTCGGCGGCTACTCTAGGCGCTTGCCTGGCCGATACGGCCCGGGCCAGCGCGCCTGCGGCCCTGATGCAGCAGACGATTCGCAACTCGGTCCAGTTCGCGGCCGGGGGAAGCGTCGACGACGCCGCCCGCCCTGCCGCCGACCTTGCCTCGGGAGCACTGCGTTCCATGTCTATCTCCAAGTTCAAGATGGTGGCCGCCTGCGTGGCGGTGGTTTTGATCGGTGCCTGGGTCGCCATCGCGGCGGTTGCCCCGGTCGATCCGATCGATCCGACGACGCCTGCCCCCGCGGGCAAGGTGATCGGCAAGGCGAAAAGTTACGGCCCGTTCGAGATCAGGCTGATCGCCAACCAGAGCCGTTATGAAGTCAACCTCGGTGGCCAGTCGCCAAAAGACTTCCGCACGTTCCTGGAGACCACTGACGGCCCCAAGCCTCCGCCCGCGGCCATCGACATGGTGCTCGAGATCAAGAACACGAGCGACAAGCCGGCGCGTTTCTGGAGCGGCGGCGATCCGGTCCGCATCGACTGGAAGCTGACCGGGCCGGACGCGGTGTCGATCGCGAGCGACCGCGATTTCACAGCCGACTTTCGCCTGCAGCGGGCCACCGAGCTGAAGCCGGGCGAAACCTATCGCTTCGAACTGAAGAGCCTGGCGGCGGGCTTCCGCGGCCAGGGCCAGTACAGCTACTGGCTGAGTCCGGGCACCTATCAGCTCGCCGCCACGCTGCACACGGCCCTCGCGCCGAAGCTGGAAGGCTCGCAAGATGCGGGGGACGGCTTCGGCAGGGCAACCCTCACCACCGAGCCCGTTGCCCTGACGGTGATCGCCGGCAAGGGAGGCAAGCTCGACAAGCCGGTGCGTCCACAGCCCCGCCCGAACGGCAACAACGGCGTCGGCGGCCAAGGGGGCGGCTTTGTGCCCGGGCGGCCCGTCGAGGTGCAGCCCGATCAACCCGCGCCGAAGAAGTGATCTCTTCACCTAGTTCCACGCTTCAAGTAGCAATCGTCGTTGACATCGATTCGCGATGCGCGGGGGTGCAAATCGGTATCTGGATGAGCCGCAGCTTTCACGGCACGCGGGCTGCGCCAGATCCGATTGCTCCCCACGCACTCACACCTCTCGCGCGCACACCCAGTTCCCTCAGCCTGCGCCGGGCCATGGCAAGAGCACCTGTCAGGTTGCTCTGACTGTGCGGGCACGGCAGGATGGAAACCTGCCCCACGTGCATCTAATCTAAACTTGGGGAAAAGACCTGCCTCACGACTGGGAGCCGCCCGATGACTGTTGCCGAAGTGCTGGCCGGCGTGGATGCGGAATGTCGCCGCCTGGAGATTCCCATGCTGGGGCCGCAGAAGGCGGCGCGCCTGGTTGAGCTGATTCACACGGCGCAGCCCGAGCTGGTCGTGGAAGTGGGCACGGCGATCGGCTACTCCGGGCTGTGGATCGCCGACACGCTGCGCACACTCGGGCGGGGCAAGCTCATCACCCTCGAGCTCGATACCGACCGCGCGGCCCAGGCCGCAAGCCACTTCCAGGCCGCCGGCCTCGACTCGTTGATCACCCAGCTGGTTGGCGATGCCCGCGTCAACATCGCCCGGGTGCAAGACCCCATCGATGTCCTTTTTCTGGACGGCGGCTTCGCGAACTATTATCCTTGCCTTATTGAGGCTCGCGATCAGCTCCGGGACGGCGCCTTGCTCATCGCCGACAATGCGGGTATCGGTGCCGACGAGATGGCCGATTATCTCGACTGGGTGCGGCATAACTGCCAGAGCCGCACCGAGTGGTTCGATACCGATCTGCCCTGGAACCCACGCGACGCCATGGAGATCTCTGTCTACCGCCAGGATGATTGACGGGCGGGCGGCCAGAAGCCCGGCTTCTGGAACGCTGGCTTGGCCTTGGTCGCGCGAGGGTGAGAAGCCGGGCTTCTTCTCCGTTCCCGCCCGACCGCTTTACTGTTAACACGTCCCTTTGAAGACGCTCTCATGGAAAACTTCCGCGCGTTGACGAACCAGGTGGCCGAGGACCTGGGCTGGCTGGAAGAACACTGCCTGAAGAAGGGAGACAAGTCGGGGCAATCGGCGCAGCTCAGGTTGTCGGCGGCGCTGGTGCGGAACTGCATCGGCCCCTATCTCGACGGGCAGCCCGCCAAGCCGTTGCATGTCTCGGTGCTTGGCGGTGCAGGCGCGGGCAAGAGCACAGTCTCCAACATGCTGGTCGGCGCACCGGTCGCGGAAGCCAACCCGCAGGCGGGCTTCACCCGCCATCCGATCGCATACACCTCGACGGAAGGCGCCTCGTCGTGGGCCGGTCACCTCGGCTTTCTCGGCAAGCTGCAACGCCTGGCCCAGCCGACCGCCTCCAGCATGGACTCCGACGTCTACCAGGTCCGCTCCGTGCACGTCGACGGCAGTCTGCCCACCATCCTCAACAAGTACGTGGTGTGGGACTGCCCGGACATGACGACCTATGCGGCGCTGGGCTACGTCTCGCGCCTGCTGGAAGTGGCCGGGCTGTCGGATGTGATCGTCTACGTCGCTTCCGACGAGCGCTACAACGACGAAGTGCCCACGCGCTTCCTGAAACTCTTGCTCGAGGCGGGCAAGCCGGTCGTGTGCGTGCTGACCAAGATGCGCGAAGCCGAGGCGCCCGCCTTCCTGGCCCACTTCCAGAAAGACGTGCTCAGCAAGATGCCGCCGGGCAATCCACTGTGCGTGGCGATTCCAAGCTTGCCCAAGGCTGCCCTGGAAGACCCGGCGCGGCAGGCCGCCAAGTACCGCATTCCGATCCTCAACCAGGTCAACGTGCTGGGCGAGCCGCTGGCCGATGCGCGGCGACGCAGCGTTCGCCATGCCATGGCGTATTTGCTGTCGCAGCAAGAGAACCTGGTGGCGGTGGCCCGGCATGACGTCAACGCGTTGCAAAGCTGGCGCACGATCGTGCAGTCCGGGCAGGTCGAGTTCGAGAATCGCTATCGCCGCGAGTACCTTGCCGGCGAGCGCTTCCGCCGCTTCGACGAGGCACTGGTTCGCTTGCTTGAGTTGCTCGAGCTGCCCGGCGTGGGCAAGTCGCTCAGCCAGGCGTTGTACGTGGTGCGTACGCCGTTCCGGCTGTTGAAAGGGCTGGTGACGAAGCAGCTGGCCCGGCCCGAAGCGCCGCCGATTCCGGAGCAGCCCGTGCTGGAAGGAGCCCTGTCGAGCTGGCTCGACATGCTCCGCAAGGAAGCGACCCAGCGGGCCAACACGCATCCGCTCTGGGCCCATGTGGAGAAGGGCTTCCAGGGAGGGCTCAACGACAAGGCCCGCGAGCGCTTCCAGCAGAGTTTGCGCACCTTCCAGCAAGCTCAGGGAGAAGAGATCGAACGGACGGCGCGGCAGATTTACGAGGACCTGGAAAAGAACCCGGTGGCCCTCAACACGCTGCGGGGCAGCAAGTTCGCACTCGATGCGGCGGCCGTGCTGGCCGCCCTGGCCATGGGCGGCATCAATGTCTGGGATATCGTGCTGGTCCCGTTGATGGCGTCCGTCACGCATCAGCTGGTCGAGCTGATGGGTGCCCGGTACGTGGACAATCAGCGCGAGGCGGCCCGCGAACGGCAGGCCGAGCTGGTCAAGCAACACGTCGCGATACCGCTTGGTGAGTTCCTGGCCCAGTGGCCAGCGACCGGGGGCTCTTCCTACGAAAGACTGCAGTCGGCGCTCAAGCGGATCCCGAGCGGGCTGCAACAGCTCAACGAAGCCGTGACCAAGGCCCTCGCCGCCAAGTAGGTACAGACGAACCGGGTATCCGAGAATCGAGAACCGAGAATGAACTGTCGTTCCTCATTCTCGGTTCTCGATTCTCGGTTACCCGGTTGGTCTCTGGTTAGCCCGACGCGCCAGCGAAGGGAGAATCGCCCGTGCAATACTTCGAACTGCTCCACGAGATCAAGAAAAAGAAGCTCAAGCGGGGCCAGGACCTGCAGCCTCCCTTACCCTTGCCGCGCCTGGAGAAACTTCGCGCCGAGGTGGAGGAGCAGTTCAACCAGACGCTGCCCTGGGCCTATTGCGAACTGTTGTCGATGACCAACGGGCTGACCTGGGAGAGCCTGTTCATCTACGGCGACGTCCGCAGCACGGCCGTCGGCTACACCGAACGCTTCATCCCCGGTTTTCTGCACACCAATCTCGGCCTGCGCGATATCGACGGCATGGAGGATTTCCTCATCTTCGGCGACGACGACACGCTGCTCTACACCTACTGCGTCAGCGAGACGGAGTTCCAGACGCTGCTCAAGTCCAGGATGGCCCTGGTGGACACATACCAATCGTTCGCGGCGATGCTGACCTTTGCCCTTGAGCTGAACCGAGGCGAGTGACCGCTGCGCCGGCGAGGTTCGCCCGAGCCCGGGAGAGTTAGCCCGCCGCAACGTTAGCCCGACCGCATTCGACGCGCCAGCGAGGGTTAGCCCGACGCGCCAGCGCGCCAGCGAGGATGAACCCGCTAGTACCCCAGAACCTAATGCAACAGCGCTGACTCGTGTTTCAGTTCGGTGCGAAGTTGCGCAGTTTGGCGAGCCCGTAAGCGCCGGAGGTGAGGGGCGGCGATTTCCTCCGAGAGCGAACGCTCCCGGCTTGCCAAATCCAGAAGTAGCGCTGTAGTGCTAAACCCCTAACGAGAAACCAACTGATTCTCCCTCGAGTTGCCAGCCCGACGCGGCAGCGAGGGGGGACCAACCCGTGTTCTGCTCCAGGATCTCGGTTACTTGCCGCGAACCCTCGCTAGCGCGTCGGGCGAACCCTCGCTAGCTAGCGCGTCGGGCTAACTGCCGCGGCTCTCGGCCGGGCTGCGCGTCACCACCACCGGGCTGGTAAACAGTGTCGCGTTGGGGATAAAGACCGACTTGCCCTCGGCGTCGAGCACTGTGTAGCGCAGGTTGACGTCGGCCACCTTGCCCGCGAAGGCGGCCACCGTGATCTCGTCCCCCTTGCGGAACGGCTTGTAGACGATCACCAGGATCCCCGACACGGCATTGGAGATGATGTCCTTCAAGGCGAAGCCGACTGCGAAGCCGGTCAGCCCGAGGCCGGCCACGAGGGCACTCACATCCACGCCCACGGTGCCAAGGGCCGTGATGGCGCCCACGATCAGAAGCGTGATGCGCAGGCTGCGGCCCAGGAAGCGGGTCAATTCGGCATGGGCGCTGCTCAGGCCGGTGAGCCACTCGATGATGCGATGCGAGACCAGTCCGGCCAGCCAGAAGGCCAGGAACAGCCCGAGGGCCGCGAGCAGCCTGGGAGAGAATTCGACGAAGTTTTGCCACAGGGCTTCGTAGGGTTCCATCGCACCTCCAGGGTGGGTGAGAGCGGGCCGACGCCCGTGCCAGGATACCGCCCGGCGGGCCGCCGATACCAGCTGACATCGCCCGCCGATTTGCTAAACTTGACTGCGCGGGCCCTGCTGGGGGCCGCTGCATGGGGAGGCACCACTCCCTGGATCAACGAGGAGAACCGTAGTGAGCATCATCCGCGTGGGCCTGGCCGAGACCGACAAGTATGCCGAAGGCTACGAGCGCATCTTCGGCAAGCAGCAGGCCGACGAGCAACCCGCTGCCAAGAAGCCGGCCGCCAAGACCAAGGCCAAAGCCAAGGCGAAGCCCGCCAAGAAGAAACCGGCCCGGGCCAGCGCCAAGAAGAAGAAGGGCAAGTAACACCCCTGCCGCTCCAAAAACTGTTTGTCATGGTGACACCGGGCTGTCACAATAATTCCTAGCAGCGCTGATCGACACGACGTCAAATGCGGAAGGAGAGTTTGATGACTGCATGCCTGTGGAGCGTGGTCCTGAGCACGAGTCTGGGACAGGCGCCCGTATTGCCCGCGCCGACGCCGTTGGCCGCGCCGGCCCCCATCGTCATGACCGGGCCGATCGTCCTGGACAAGCCGATCTCGCACTATGATTTCGCGCGGATGTTCCAGCCCGCGCCGGGCAACTACGAGATCTGTTTCATTCATCCGGTGAAGTGCTGCCCGGTCAAGGTTTGCTTTTGCCTGCCCCCGGGCTGCCCCAAGGTGTGCGTCGGCAAGCGCTCGCTCTGCTTCGACTACGGCAACTGCGAAGTGACCATCCAGTTCAAGATCCTGTTCGGCCGCGCCCGCGTTTACTACGACTGAGTCAGCCTGATCACCGCTGATTCAACACCGAAACCCGCCGCAGCGACCGCTGCGGCGGGTTTCGGCTTTTCTGGGCTGGGCTACCCGCTCACGGGCAGCGGCGCGCCCAGCCGGGAACTGGCTTTCTTGACGAAGGCGTCGTACTCGGCGGCGACCTTGCCCGCCTCGGCGTTGCCGGCATGGACGAGCACGCGATATTTCAGCTTGAGGGTCTTGCCCGGTTCGATCGTGTAGGGCTCCTTGTGTGTGGGCGACAGCCCGATTGTCTGCCCGGCGAACTGGAGACACGGCGGCGGATGCCGCAGGTTGTCGGGATGATCGAAGAGGGCCACCCCCTGCCAGTCGTCGTCGAGTTTGCCCGCGATGTCGATCCACCTGGCGGGCGTGCCGTCGGGAGGGGACTTCTTGCCCTCGGAGTTGAGGATCTCGCCCCCTTTCTTCGGCAGCATGGCATCGAGCACGCGCACGGCGACCAGGTGATACGGCGTCTTGTCGAGCGTGACGGGCAGGTCTTGCCCGGTGAGGACGATCTCCAAATCGATGGCGCGCGCGGCAGCGTCGCGTTTGGGGACCGTGACCGTGCGCGTCTCGGCGAGCACCGTCTTGTCTCCCTTCACGTTGAGCCAGTCGAGCTTTTCGACGAAGCGGGCCGCCAGCGGCCCGGACTGAATCGTATCGAACTTGACGTGCCGCATGCGGCTGCGGTTCGGCCCGATCTGCCAGTTGTTGCAGACCGGCTCCCCCTTCGGCGTGAACTTCTGATGCGAGATCCACAGGGCCGTGTGATGGAAGTGAGCCTTCTTCTCACCGGGGATCTCGCCCATCTGCGTGATGACCTTGCCCGTGGGGCCATGCAGCGGATGGAAGTAGGGCCGCGGCACTTCGGGATCCTTCGTGTTGTAGC
>JBFWSD010000004.1:0-19930 GCA_050248575.1 Gemmataceae bacterium | reverse complement strand
TGGCCAAAGCGGAGGCGCTCGCCGACAAGTCTGCTGAGCTGCATCGACATCTCCAGCAATCCAACCTGGCCGAACTGGAGAGCAAGGTAAGTCTTGATGGAAGTTGGCCCTGGCTCACGCTCTTGAATTCGTTTGCGCGCATGGAAGACGAACGCCGGGCCAGCCTGGCCTGTGCCCGCGCTGCCCTGGCGGTGGAGCGCTATCGGCTGGAATACAACAAGTGGCCCGGCTCGCTTGACCAGCTCGTCCCCGATTTCCTCGCCGCGATTCCGACGGACCCGCAGGGCAGGCCGCTGCGCTATCGCCGCCTGGACGACGGCGTGATCGTGTTTGCCAAGTGGGACTGGAAAAAGGTCGACGGCGAAATCGAGCATCGCTGGACGAAGTGGCCCGTCAGGCCGGCAGCGGCAGACGGCATCGATCCGGGAGCGCCTCAGTTTCGCCTGTGGGATCCGAGGCGGCGGCGGCCCGACTTCAAGCAGCCCTTCCGGGCCGACGTCGATCTCGAACGCACCGTCGATCGCATTTATCGCGAGGTCATGGGCCGGGAGCCGCCACGATGAGCCAGGCCACGCGCGGCCTGGCGCCGCTTGCCTACCAGCGCGACATCGTCGGCTATCTGAAAGCGGAAGAGCCCGCCCTGTGGCAGTGGTTCGCCTCCACCAAGAAACGCGCCGAGCACGCCGAGGCCATCCGCCTCGACCTGCTCAAGTCCACCTATCGCCTCGAACGGGCAGCGCACGCGCCGCTCTATCACAGCGTCGATGAAGTGCTCGGGCTGTTCGAGCTGCAAACACCGGTTACCTGTTATCAGGCCCAGCAGGCGGGCGGGCTCAATGCCAGCCTGGCTTACCTGCCCGGCGAGGTGCATCTCGTCTTCAGCGGCCCGGTGCAAGAGGTCCTCTCCGAGCTCGAGCTGAAGGGCGTGCTCGGTCACGAGCTGGCCCACTATCTGCTCTACGAACGCTGGGACGGCGAGTACCTGGTGGCCACCGAGCTGTTGCGAGCGCTGGGCAACGATGCGGCCGCGGCCCCCGCGCATCTGGAAAGCGCACGGCTCTTTGGGCTCTATACCGAGGTGTTCGCCGACCGCGGCACCTTCGTGGCCAGCGGCGATCTGCAAGCGGCGGTGTCGGCCCTCATCAAGATCGAGACCGGGCTGCACGAGGTAAGTGCCGAGAGTTATCTGCGGCAGGCCGAGGAGATCTTCAGCAAGTCGCGTGCCCGCACCGAGCAGCTCACCCATCCCGAATCGTACCTGCGTGCCCGCGCCTTGCAGCTGTGGACCGAGCAAGGGGAAGAGGCCGACGCCGAAATCGAGCGCATGATCGAAGGGCAGCCCGCCCTGGGCAAGCTCGACTTGCTGGGGCAACGGAAGATGTCGGCCCGCACGCGCAAGCTGCTCGAGGCCCTGCTCGCGCCCGAGTGGTTCCACACCGAAGCCGTGCTGGCCCACGCGCGGCTCTTCTTCGAGGACTTCGCGCCGGTCTCGGGTGCCGAACTGGAACAGTTGGCCGCCGACTGCAAGGGGGACGATGGCGAGCTGCGCGATTTTCACTGCTACGTGCTGCTCGACTTCATCGCGGTAGATCGCGAGCTGGGCGATCCGGCCCTGGCCCAGGCCATCGAGCTGGCGAAAAAACTCGACCTGATGCCCCGCTTCGGCGAACTCGTGCAAAAAGAACTGGGCATCAGCAAGAAAGCCTTGGCCCGCACCGAAAAACAAGCAGAGGAGATCCTGGCCGCGGCCGCCACGGAGACATCGAAATGAGCGATCACCGTCCCCCTGTCGGAGAACACGGCCGATGCTGGGCACACAGTGAAGAAACGAACCACAGAGACGCAGGGGACACAGAGGATGAAGCACAGAGAAATGCGAGAGAACGAAGAATCAATGCCACGCCTCTCTTGCATCTACTCTGTTCACCAGGTCGTACGAATTTGTTTTCTTGTCAGTGACTCGATAGTGGCGCAAGAAGAACGAACCGCAGAGCTCGCAGAGAACGCAGAGAATCATCGGCGAGGTCTCTGCGGGCTCTGCGGGCTCTGCGGTTGAATCGGGAAGACCGTACCTGCACTGAATCATTCGTCATTGCGGCTGGGCCGCGCTGTGACTCTGTCGTTCATTCTCGGGGATCGTGCAGCGCCGCCGAACGTGTGGATCTGCCGCGAGCTTGTGTTTGGAATGAACTGATAATGACCAGCTTTCATGACTTTCTCGGGCAGCGTATCGAAGCGGGCGGCTTCGCCACGGAAGACGCGCTGGCCAGTTTCTTGCCCCTGTTGCGGCAAGCGGCCGCGGCGCATCGCGACGGGTTTGTGGCGCCGCTCCAGGGCATCAACGACCTGCACGTGGAGGCAGGCCGCATCTATTTCGAGGCGGGCAAGCTCGCGCAGCCCGTGCTCGACGTCGGCAGGCTGCGCGGCATGGAACGGCCGCAAACCTCCGGCGTGCAGGTGGTGGGTGCGGCCCGCGTGACCACCGACGTGGATGACGGCGTCGAGCAGGTCGAGAGTGCCGACATCGGCCAGCGCGGCGTCCCGTTCGAGCGGCCCGTCTACCTGCCGGGCTATCTCGCCTGGGAAAACGAGCTGGGCCATCACGATCCGCTCAGCGACATCTTCGTGCTCGGCCTGATCCTGGGCAGCCTCACCTGCGGACTCGACCTGACCGAGCCGGAGGAGCTGGCCCGCTTCGTGCGCGGGCGGGCCAATCTCTTCGAGCTCGACCCCGATCTGCATCCCGTGCTGGCCAAGGCGGTGGTGCGGATGACCGAGCTCGACCGGCACCGGCGGCCCCAGGATTCGGCCGCCCTCTTGCGCACGCTGGAAAACTACCGCGACCAGGACATCGATTTCGATTTCGATCTGGCCCGGCTGCGCGAGCTGAAGAGCGCCGACCGCAGCAGCAGGCGCGAGATGATTCTGTCTCGGTTGCAACAGCGTCTGTTCGAGATCTCGCGGCGCAATCGCCTGCTTCACTTCCGGCAGACGATGCAGAGCGTCAACCTCACCTGGGCGTCGGTGCCCTTGTCGTTCGATGTGGGCAGCATTCGCCCCGAACAGATCCTCACCTGGGACAAGCAGCTCCACGATGACCTGGCCGCGGGCAAGTCGATTTCGCTCAACCGGCAGCTTCGCTTCGAGGAGGCCGTTTACCTGCCCGGGCTGCTCGACGAGATCCGCAACGAAGCGCGCCGCGACCAGGCCGAGTTCGGTTTTGCCCATTTGCGGCTGGTGCTGTGTTTCCTGCGCTGGTGGAACTTGAAGGAGAAACCGCACGAGCGTTTCGATTCGCCCCTGTTGCTGTTGCCGGTCAAGCTGACCAGGAACAAGGGCGTGCGCGACGTGTATGTGCTGGAGGCCCTCGAGTCGGAGGCCGAGGTCAATCCGATCCTGCGTCATTATTTCAAGCAGCTTTACGATATCGACCTGCCCGAGAGCATCGAGCTGACCACGACGAGCGCCGACGATCTTTATCAGCTGATCGCGGGCCGGGTGCAGGCCAGCGAGCCCGGCGTGACGGTGGAGGACATTGCCCGCCCGCGCATCCAGCTGATTCATGCACGGGCCCGGCGGCGGCTGGAGCAGTATCGCAAGCGCGTGCGCGTCGCGGGCCGCGGCGTCCGTTCCTTCCTCGATGTCGATTACTCCTACGAGCGCGACAACTTTCACCCGCTGGGCCTGCGCTTGTTCCAGACGCGGATTCGCCCGGCGGGCACCCGCCTGAGCACGATCGTGGACGAGCGGCCCCGCCGCCGCGATTTCATGCTGCCCGCCACCGACGAGCCCGGCACCGAGCGCGAACGCATGCTCTACGCCGTGGATGAAGGGACCACCAATCCTTATCACTGGGAGTTCGATCGCTGCAGCGTCACGCTGGGCAACTTCCGCTATCGCAAGATGTCGCTCGTGCGCGATTACACCACGCTGATGGAAGCGGGCACGGAACATCCCGGCTTCGAATCGATTTTCTCACTGGAGGCACGCGCGCTCGAGCCCGCCCGCCCCGAACCGCTCCCCATCGACGAGAGCTATGCCATCGTCTCGTGTGATCCCACGCAGTCGTCGGCCATCGCCCTGGCGCGGCAGGGCCGCGACTACATCATCCAGGGCCCGCCCGGCACAGGCAAATCGCAGACCATCACCAATCTCATCGCCGACTATGTCGCCCTCGGCAAGCGCGTCCTGTTCGTCTGCGAAAAACGCGCCGCCATCGACGTCGTCTTCCATCGCCTGCGGCAAGCCGGGCTGCACTCGCTCTGCTGCCTGATCCACGATTCGCAAGCCGACAAGAAAGAGTTCGTCATGGACCTGAAGGGGACTTACGAGTCCTACCTGGAGAACCAGGAACAGGCCAGCCCGGCGGAGTCGGCCCGCACCACGCTGGTAGAAGGGCTGCAGCGCGACCTGGCACCCGTCCAGAGCTTTCATGAAGCGATGTGCGGCACGCCGGCCGCCGCCGGGCTGCCGTTGCGGCAGCTCCTGCACCGCGCCGTCGAGCTGCACAGCTTCAACATCGAACTCGAGCCGGGCGAGCAAGAGAGGCTGCCCCTCTATTCGCACTGGCGCGAACACGGCGAACGGATCGCAAGACTCAGCACGCTAATGAGCGACTTCCACACCAGTGGCATCCTGGCCGAGCATCCCTTGCATCTCCTGAACGCCAGGCATGCACATGCCGAGCGCCCCATCGAGGCCATCAGTGCCAGCCTGCAGCGCATCAACACGCTGCTCGAGGCCGTCCGCCCCGGGCTGCAAGCGCTGGGTGCGCATCAACCCCAGAACCTTGCCGATTCCCTGCTACTGGTGCGGCACGCGGGCCAGCTCCGCCCGCTGGCCGAGAGTGATCGGCTGGGCGTCCTGCGCACGGGCAGCGAGCTGGCCCGCAAGCTCGACGAGTTCCGCCAGACCCATCAAGACCGGACCCGCGCGGTCGACGCCGCAAGAGAACATACGCGGCACTGGACGAACAAGCTGCCCGCCGACGAGACGAGCATTGCCCTCGAGCAGGCCCGGGCGCTTCAAAGTAGCTTTCTTGCCTTCTTGCGGCCCAGCTGGTGGAGGCTGCGCGGCATCCTCAGCCGCAGTTACGATTTCAAGGCCCACAAGCTGCGGCCCACCTGGGTGCAAGTGCTCGATTGGCTGCGTGCCGAGCACGAGGCGGAAGCGGCCCGTGCCGAACTCGAACGCCAGGCTTGCGCGCACTTTGCCTTCGCCGGCAGCTGGGACGCGTTCCTGCAGCAGCTCGCAGACGTCCGCGCCGCAGGCGACGCGTTGCCCGTGTCGCTCCGGGCCGCCCGGCAAAACCTCATCGAGGTCGAGGCCGGCGCCGAGCAGGTCGTCGCACTGGCCCGCCTTGGCCCGGACCTGGAGAAACTCGATCGAGAGCTGGCCGACTTGCTGGCCGAGGCCCAGTCGCTGCCGCTCGAACGCTTGCAGGACGAGCTGGACGCGGTGGAGGAAGCGCTCGACGACGTGCCCGATTTCGTGCCCTGCCTGGCAGAGCTGGCCGCGCTGCCCGCCGAGCTCGGGCAGCTGTTGCGCCGGTGGCCCCGTGGCGTGTCGCACCTGGAAACGGCGGCCGCCCGCCGAAGTATCGACGAGATCTTTCGCGCCGACCGTGCCCTGGCCCGTTTCGATGCGAAAGTCCTGGCCCGTCAGGTTGGCCGGCTCGAGCAAGCTCATGACGACTGGCACGAACGCAACGCCGCGGTGGTTCGCGAGCGCATCCGGCAACGCTTCCTGGGCAAGGTCCGGCTGGGCAACACGCCGGCCGCCCAGCTCGACGCCGAACAGAAGGAACTCAAGTCGCTGTACGGCAAGGGCCGCCGCGAGCTCGAACACGAGTTCGGCAAGACCATGCGCTACAAGTCCATCCGCGACCTGGTCTCGGGCAACACCGGGCTGGTGGTCCGCGATCTCAAGCCGGTCTGGCTGATGAGCCCGCTCAGCGTGGCCGACACCGTCCCGCTCGACGATGCACCTTTCGACGTGGTGATCTTCGACGAGGCCAGCCAGGTCACGCTGGAAGAGGCGGTGCCCGCCATCTTTCGTGCCCGCCAGGTCATCGTGGTGGGCGACGAGATGCAGCTGCCCCCCACCAATTTCTTTTCCGCCAAGCAGGCCGACGACGACGAGAGCTTCTTCATCACCGACGCCGACGGCGAGAAGGTGGAGTACGATCTTTCAAGCAACAGCTTCTTGAACCATGCGGCGCGGAAGCTGCCCGCGACCATGCTGGGCTGGCACTATCGCAGCCGCTCCGAATCGCTCATCAGCTTCTCGAATGCCGCGTTCTACCAGGGCAGGCTGCTGACCGTGCCCGAGGTGGCGTTGCCGGCGGAATCGCTCGGCGAGCTTCGCGTGGAGAATATCGAGGCGGGCAACGACAACGTCGCCCGCCTGCTCGATCGCCCGGTCGGTTTCCACTTCCTCAGCAAAGGGATCTATCAGCAGCGCCGCAACCAGGCGGAGGCGGACTACATTGCCCGCCTGGTGCGCGGGCTGCTCCTGCAAGAATGCGGGCTGAGCATCGGCATCGTGGCCTTCAGCGAGGCCCAGCAGGGCGAGATCGACGACGCCTTGCAGCGGCTGGCCCGCACCGACGAGCCGTTCAGCGAACGGCTCGATGCCGAGCTGGAACGCGAAGAGGATGGCCAGTTCGTCGGCCTGCTGGTCAAGAACCTCGAGAACATCCAGGGCGACGAGCGCGACCTGGTGATCCTGAGTGTCTGCTACGGCCCGGGCCCCAACGGCAAGATGCTGATGAACTTCGGCCCGATCAATCAGCAAGGGGGCGAGCGGCGGCTGAACGTGGCCTTCTCGCGGGCCAAGAAACACATGGTGGTGATCAGCTCGATTCACCATCACGCCATCACCAACGATTACAACGACGGCGCCCGCTGCCTGAAGAACTACCTGCATTATGCGGAGGCCGCGTCGCGCGGCGACCTGGCGTCCGCCCGGCGCGTGCTGCACGAGAGCCGCGCCCGCGAAGTGGAGGAGAATGAGGCGGCCCGCGCCGATGCGGTGGTTGCCGACCTGGAGGCTTGCTTGCTGCAGAAGGGCTACCGCGTCGAACGCGACGTCGGGCAGTCCAGCTTCCGCTGCGACCTGGCCGTCTTCAAGGAAGGAGACGCAAAGTTCCGCGCCGGCATCTTGGTAGACACCGACGCCTACTACCGCCGCCACAACCTGCTGGAGCGCGACGTCCTCCGCCCGAGGCTGCTCCGCGCCTTCGGCTGGGAGATCGTCCGCGTGCTCACCAAGGACTGGTACACGGAACGCGACGAGGTGCTGCGGGCCATCGAAGACGTGCTCGAATCGCGCGTGCCAGACCCGTCGCTTGAATCGGAGCGTGACGGATCATCGCCGCCGGAAGATGACGAGGAGCCGCCGCAGACAGCCGGCGGCGACGTGCAGCCCGCAGCGGGCGAGTCTGACACGGCGGGCGGCCCGGCGCGCCGGTATCTGGAATACACGAGCGGCAACTCACGCAAGTTCTGGGAGATTGTCGTCACCGGTAATCAGCATACGGTCCGATTTGGCCGCCGGGGCAGCGCCGGGCAGAGGAAGACCAAGACCTTTGCCGATGAAGCCGCCGCGGCCCGCGATGCCGAGCGCCTGGTGCGCGACAAGCTGGCCAAGGGCTACGTGCAAGTGGACGCCGACACGTGATCGCTCACCACTCACTTGCCAGGTACTGCTGGGCGGGCCGCGCACGGCCAACGAACTCGATGCGGGCCACCTCGGTCTGCTTCCAGGCCGCGTGCAGCAGCTCGGCGAGACGTTCGGGGCGGGCTTCCTCGTCGTCGTTGATATGCAAGAACGCGGTGCCGGCGGGCCGGCCTGCATGGAGACGGCCCGCGGCGCGGAGCTGGTTCCGCAGCGAAGCACGCTGATCCCACGGTGTCACACCGGCTTGCTCCGCCCGTTGCCCGCCCAGGCATGCTTCGAGCGCGGCGGCCTGGCCGTCTTGGTTCAGCACCCCGGCGATGCGCTCGATCACGTGGCGGGCAAACTCGAGCCCGGGCCCTCCTTCACTCATCGACTGGCCGAACACGTCGCGGACCACGGCCTCCAGCCCGTGTGGCACGATCAGCAGACGGGCTCGATCGAGCAAGAAGGCGGGCCAGTTCGGCTTGCGTTGCCGCAGGAATTGACGTTTCTGCTTGCCCGCACTCAAGGCCAGGCGAACCACGCTGCCCAGACGATGCAGGTAGCGTTCGGCCCGCGCGGCGGCGCTGGGTTCATCCACGAGCGTGGCCAGCCTGGGCAGATCGAGTCCAACTTCGAGGAGCACGGCGGCATGGCCGCGCTCGATCCCTTCGTCCAGCAGCGCGGGCTGCCTGGCCCGATCGAAGACGAAGGCGATCGGTTTGCCCTCGCCAGCGCGACGCAGGAGGCGGGATAGTCTGGGCAGGGCCGCCGGCTCGAAGTCGGGCGCTTGCAGGTGCCAGTTGATGCGCACCGGCGTGTCGGACTCCAGGGCGAGCAAGCCGGCCAGCAGTTCATCGACCAGCGCCGGCAAGCGCGCTGGCGCCGGGCCGCCGCAGGCAGCGAAGAGCGGGCCATCGATCAGCGCCTCGGCCGAAACCGGCGGTTCGGCGCTGTTGAGATTGACGACTGCTTCCAGCCCGCTGGCGCGCACGCCGAGGGCCAGCTCGCGCAGCAAGACTTCGGCGCCGTTGGCATCTTGCTGATGAACGAGCCAGTGCTCCGGGCCGTCGAGGGCAAGTCGTTGCCCGGCCAGCGCGCGGCAAGCTTCAAACGCCTCGAGCACGGGCAACCTGCCCGCGCTGTCCGCCGTGCACGCAGCCAGCTCGAAGGGAGTGTCGAGACCGCCCAGCACGATGAGCCCGTCGCGGTGGGCCGCGGCCAGCTCGGGACTGAAGACGGCAGCAAGCGACCAGTCGCGCAGCCAGGCCCGCCCGAGGCTTCGTTCGCGGGCGCGGGGCTCGGCGGGTAAGCTGTCCACATCCAGCTCGGGCGCAGCGGCGCGCGGCGCCGTCTCGGCCGCCTCGCCAAAGAGCGCCTCTCGTTGCTTCTGGACTTGCTCGGCGTAAGCCCGGGCCAGCTCGGGCTGCCCCAGCTCGCGTACCACCTTCTCGACCAGTTCGCTGATCTGCACCGTGGTGGGAATGGTGCCCTCGGCCTCGAGGGTCAAGAAGTGCAGCACGCTATCGGTGAGCTCGCGGGCCAGAAAGCTGTCGGGCCGCCCCAGCCGCTGACTGGCCAGGAACAACCCGCGGGCAATACGATCCGGCTCGAACGGCACGAGCCGCCCATCGCGCTTGTACACCCAGCCCGGCGGCGTCGCATTCATTCGCGAAAGCCCTGATCAACAGGCCCCAACCACAGAGACACAGAGACACAGACAGTCGACCGGACTGCCGAGCAGGGCATCGAATTCCAGCAGGAATACCGTCATCAAGCCTGTGTCTCTGTGGGTAGGGCTCCTGGTTCAATTCCGCTTGCGCGGCGAGCCGTTCTTGCCCCGCCGCAGCATGGGCTGCACCTCTTGCACGAACTCGCTCACGTCCTTGAAATCACGGTAGACCGAGGCGAAACGCACATAGGCCACCTGGTCCAGGTCCTTCAGGTGGTCCATGACCAGGTCGCCCAGAAACTTGGCGGACACTTCCTCGAAGTGGGTCAGGTAGACCTCGTTCTGCACGGCGTCAACGATGGCGTTGATCTGCTCGGTGCGAATGGGCCGCTTGTAACAGGCCTTTTCCAGCCCGCGGCGAATCTTCTCGGCGTCAAAGGCTTCGCGGGTCTCGTCTTTCTTCACGACCTTGAGCGGGGTTTCGACGATCTGCTCGAGTGTCCACACCTTGCGCTTGCAGTGATCGCAGGCGCGGCGGCGGCGCGGAAAGCCGCCGTCTTGCGAGCGCGAGTCGATCACGGCGAAATCGCCTTGTCGGCAGAACGGACACTTCATGACTGGGCCGCCTTTCGCGTGCGGACAGAACACTGGGTATTCTATCTCGCCTCGCCCGGCGATCAATCGATCAGGCAGCGCAAACGCACACGCGTCGGCGCGAGCACGCACCGACGCGTCCGTGAGATATCGCTGTACCGCGACCTGCGGGCAACCTCACTTCTTCTTGATCTCGATGCGATAGCGCAGCAAGCGGGGGTCTTCCTTCACGCCGGGGGGCAAGAGGGCAAACAACTCGACGTGATCGTCGTGCACGCGATACTCGAACGGTTTGTCGAAGAGGGGATCGTTGGGGACAGGCACCACTGTGATGGCGTCGAGGCGGGCGGGAGGCTTGCCCCCATGCTGGGCGGCATGCAAGCGAATGGCTTCCACCACGCGCAGGGCGGCCAGGCGGCGCTCGACGCGCATCTGTGCGTTGAGGACGCTTTCCAGTGCGGGCATGAGCTGCCGGATGAACTTGCCCATCTGCGCGTTGTCCTTCTCCAGGGCGCGATCGGCCTCGCGCAGGCCGGTGACGGCCTGCTCGTAGGGCATTCCGACCCACTTGATGCGTTCATCGAGGCAGCGCCGATACTCGCGAATGCCGTACAGCACGACGATCTGCACCGCGGGCATCGCCTCGAGCTGCGGCTTGGTGAACCCCTGCTTGAGCAAGGCCTGCTTGGCTTCGGTCTGGAGCAGCCCCACCGCGGCCAGCACGGCGGCCACGTTGGCTGGCTTGCCCTCCACCGCCTCGGCAATCTTACTCAGTTCTTGGAGGAGCTCGGCCGCTTCCACATTACTCAGCGGTCTGCTTGCCAGCTTCTCCATGTCGGGCAGCGGGCCATGGATCAAGAGCCGTTCTCCCTCACAGCAGACGCGCATGTCGATGAACGGGCGCGGCAAGGCAGACAGGGCCCAGTAGAGATTCGGCGCATCGGGCTGCTGAATGAGCTCTTCCACGACATCGAGCGGTCTCTGCATACAGGCCACGCCCACCAGCCCATTGATCAGGGTCGGCCCCTCCCCCACCTGGCGCGACAATGCCAGAGCTGTCTGGATGCTGTACAGGGCGCGGTCGACTTTGCCCTCCGCCAGTTCGAGTCGAGCACGCAGGGCAAGCAGCCGGACCAGCTCGCGAATCGGCTGGACGTCCGCGAGCGGGGTCATGACGCCGTCGGCCCGTAGCCGGGCCGTCAGGTCCCAGTCGCAGTGTTGCCGCCGCGCGCCATGATCGCACTGGCGCAGCGGTGCATAGGTGCGCAGCCAGCCCATCTCCTTCACGGGCAGCTCGGCCAGTGGCACCTTTTGCCAGGCGTCCAGCTTCTCGTCGATCTTCTCCTCGCGCCGATGCCAGAACGATTCGGGGGCAAAGGCACGGTAGTAGTCGAGCGCAGCGTTGCCCGCTTGCTGCTCCTCGATGCCGGGCAGCAGGCGGTAGCGAAGCGCCGGCACCGGGGCCTCTCTGGCTTGCACCACGAGCTTCTTGCCCGCGGGCGCGGCCTCGTCGGCCAGCGCTGCCGCCGTTCCCAGCAGCAACAACAAGATCGCCAGTCGTTTCATTTCAGTCTCCTCGCGTCGAAAGAATGATGAAGATCAGTGCGAAATAGCTACACCATGCAGTGCATCAATAGTGCTTGAGCAAATCGTCGAGACGCACGGGCCGCCCGGGCGGCACCGGCTCAGGGTCGGCCAAACTATCCACTCCTTCCTTGAGGACTCGTTGCCGCAGCGCCAGATACGCGACTCGGCTGGCCGATGCTGCCCGCGGTTCCTCGGGCAAGTCAGGCAACTCGAACGGCTTCGGTTGCGGCTTCGGAATCGGCGCTTCCTTTACCTGGACATAGACAACGCGCTCGGCAGGTTTGTCGAACCAGCGAGCGGACAGGAGCCCGACGGCGATCAAGAGCGCGGCCGCCGTGCTGGCCCGCCAGAACCAGCCGCTGCGTTCGAGCGAGCGGCCCGCCTCGTACATGAGCCGGTCGCGGTCGAGGTCGGCCGCGGGCCTCAAGCCCTGCAAGGCTTGCTCCAGCTCGTTCAGGTCGCGGGTTTCGTCGGACATGGGAGCTTCAACCTTTCTCGCAGGGCCACAAGCCCGGCGGCATAGTGGCGATGTACGGTGCTCGACGAGGAACCGGCCAGGCGGGCAATCTGTTCGAAAGTGAGCCCGCCCCAGAGATGCGCGACAATGGCCTCGCGCTGTTCGATGGGCAAGTCTTGCAGGGCGGCCGTCACCGCGTCGCCATCGAGCCGCTGCTCTTCCGTCGCTTCGATCCAGACTGGAGTGGTCGCGGCCCGGGCCGTCTCGAGCCGCTGCCGCCGCCGCGCGCCGCGGCTGGCACTGATCGCACCGTTGCGCACGACTCGATAGAGCCAGGCGACGGGCTCATCAGGGGCGGGCCGCTGCCCGAGCAGCTTGATGAACGCCTCTTGCACCACGTCGTCGGGCACGGCACACCATTGCCGGGCGTAGAGCGTCAACGCCCCGGCATGGCCATCCAGCAACCGTCCCAGTGCTTCCGGTCCCATCATCGTCATGACGCCGGCGAAGGAGGTTCATCCCAGAAAAAATCCAATCACGCAGGGCACACGGCAGGAACTATAGTATCAGAGATTCCTCGCCTCTCGATTGGAGGAAAGCCATGCCGCGCGGCAAGCTTCCGGCCCGGCTCATTCACGAATTCTGCGACCTGGCCCATAGCGACGCCAACGTGCCCAGGCTCAAGACCTTGCTCGCGGAACATCCGGAGTTGTTGCACGCAGCGCGGCCCGGCAAGGACAAGGAAACAGCTCTGGGGGCCGCCACCCATTCGCGGGCCCGCAAGGTGATCCGCCTGCTGCTCGACCAGGGGGTCTCCGAAGACGTGTTCCTGGCTTGCGCTCTTGGCGACCACGCCGGCGTCGAAAAGTACCTAGCCCAGAAACCCAAGCTGGTAACAGCCCGGGCCAGCCACGTTCATCAAATGGACCTGATCGACCTGGCCCCCGACGGCAGCATGGTAGCGCTCTTGCTCGAGCGGGGCTATCCACTCACGATCCATGGCGCTGCCGCCAAGGGGCTGATCGACCAGCTCGATCGCTTGCTCGCCGACGATCCCGCCCTGCTGGAGTCAAAGGGCCGCGAAGGCGAAACGCCGCTCTTCTGCGCCATCTGGAGCGGGCAGGACGAGGCTGCCCTTCACTTGCTCGAGAAGGGTTGCCGGCACGATGTCGATGGCGCCACCGCCCGCCCGCTCAGCTACGCATGCACCTGGGGCCGTTCGCGCGTGGCGCGCGTCCTTCTCGACAAGGGCGTGGATATCCAGTTTCGCGGTTTCGCCTATCGCTACAGCCATCTGCACGCCTGTTGCGGCTGGGGCGAAGAAGGCATGGGCAACCTCGATTTCCAGGCCTACACCCGTGAAATCCTCACGATCATTCGCTGGCTCTTCGAGGCCGGCATCGATCTCCAGCTCGAGGACAAGAAAGGGCAGACCGCCCGCGAGCTCGCGCTTGCGAAGGGCTTCCAGGCCCGCGCGGACCTCATCGAAAAGCTGTCGGAGCGAACCGCCAGGAAACCCGCCACGCGCCGATAACTGAAGTCTCGTTCAGCCACCATCGCCAACGGGCCCTTCGAACTCGCGGAAGAGGGTGGGCTGCTGCACGATGCGTTTCCGCCTGGTCCTCTCTCTCTTCTTCTCCTTGGCTTCCACCTCGAGCCGGTGATGACTCTCCAGTTCGACCAGGACGGCCTCGGCGCGGTCGAGGACTTCGTCGGGCACGCCGGCCAGGCGGGCGACATGGATGCCATAACTCTTGTCGGCGCTGCCCGGGGCAATCTTGTGCAGGAAGACGATCTGGTCGTCGTACTCGCGGACCAGCACGTTGTAGTTGCACAGCCGCGGCAGGGTCTCGGCCAGCTGGGCCAGCTCGTGATAGTGCGTGGCGAAGAGGGTGCGGCAGCCCACGTTGGTGTGCAGGTGTTCGCTGATGGCCCAGGCCAGTGAGACGCCGTCGTAGGTGCTGGTGCCGCGGCCGATCTCGTCGAGGATGACCAGACTGCCCGCGGTGGCGTTATTCAGGATATTGGCGGCCTCGGTCATCTCGACCATGAAAGTGGAGCGGCCCCGGCTGAGCTCGTCGGCGGCGCCCACGCGAGTGAAGACACGATCGGTGATGCCGATGCGTGCCTGCCGCGCGGGCACGAAGCTGCCCATCTGGGCCAGGATCGTCAGCGTGGCCACCTGGCGAATGAAAGTGCTCTTGCCCGCCATGTTCGGGCCAGTGATCAGCCAGAACATCCCTTTTTCCGGCGTGAGGACGAGGTCGTTGGGCACGAAGGTGCCCGGGGGCAGAGTCTGATCGAGCACCGGATGCCGGCCGTCAACGATTTCCAGCAGCGGCGTGTCGATCAACTCGGGGCGGCAATACTGGCGCGATTCGGCCAGGTCGGCCAGCCCGGTGAGCACGTCGATGGCAGCCAGCATGTCGGCGGTCTGCAAGAGGCGATGCGTCTGGCCCGCGACGCGCTCGCGCAACTTTGCGAACAGCTCGTACTCCAGGGCCTGGCTCTTCTCCTCGGCGCTCAGGACCTTTTCCTCGTAGGCCTTGAGCTCGGGGGTGATGTAGCGCTCGGCGTTCTTCAGAGTTTGCTTGCGCTGGTAGTCGGCGGGCACCTTCTCGGCGTGGGCATTGGTGATCTCGATGTAGTAGCCGAAGACCTTGTTGAAGCCGACCTTGAGCGAGTTGATGCCGGTGCGGGTGATCTCGTCGGCCTGGAACTTGGCGATCCACTCCTTGCCGCCGCGGGCAATGTTGCGCAGCTCGTCGAGCTCGGCGTGGTAGCCGGGCCGGAGGATGCCTCCTTCCTTCGCGCTCAAGGGGGGCTCGTCCACGAGCGCCGTCTCCAGAGCTTCGCGCAGGTCGGGGCAAAGCTCGAGCTGGCTTTCGAGCTCGCGGAGCATGGCCGCCTTGCGGCCCGTGATCTTCGCCTTGATGCGAGGCAAGAGTGACAGCGTGCCCGCGACTGCTTTCAGATCGCGCGGCGAGGCTCGCCCGGTGCTGACGCGTGCCGTCAACCGCTGCAGATCATAGGCGTCCTTCAGAGCTTCGCGCAGGTCGCGGCGCAGGGCCGGCTCGAGCACCAGCTCGCCCACGGCATCGAGACGCGCCTCGATGGCGGTCCGCTCGGCAAGCGGCGCGGTCAGCCAGTCGAAGAGCAAGCGCGCGCCCATCGGCGTGACGGTGCGATCGATGACGGCCAGCACGGAGCCCTCGCGCTCGTTGTCGCGCAGTGTGCGCGTCAGCTCGAGGCTGCGGCGCGTCACCTCGTCGAGGCGCAGGATCTGCCCGCGCAAGTAGGGCCGCAACCCGCGCAGATGGGCCAGGCTCGACTTCAAGGTCTCTTGCAGATACTGCACGAGCGCGCCGGCCGCCACCAGGCAGGGCTGCTCATCGGCAAAGCCAAAGCCCTCGAAGGTGCCAACCTCGAAGTGCTCGCGGAGCACGGCCCGCGCGGAGGTGGCGTCGAAGGTCCAGTCGGGCCGCGTGGTCCAGGTACGGGCCAGCGGCGTCAGCCGCGCCAGCGTGACCGCGGGCTCTTCATCGCTCGCGGCGCTGGCGAGGAAGCGGCCCTCCGGATGCAAGCACTCCGAAGGAGAAAGCCGGGCCAGCTCATCGGGCAGCTGGGCGAGCGGGAAGTCGGCCGCCTCGAACTTGCCGGTGGAGAGATCGACCCAGGCCAGGCCGACCAGCTTGTCGTTGCTGCGCGGCACGGGGGGCGTGACCGCCGCCAGGTGGTTGCACTGCCGCGGATCGAGCAGCTCGTCCTCGGTGAGGGTGCCGGCGGTGACGACGCGGGTGACCTCGCGCTTGACCAGCCCCTTGGCCTGGGCGGCATCCTCCACCTGGTCGCAGATGGCGACGCGCTGGCCCGCCTTCAGGAGTTTCCGCAGATGAACTTCCAGGGAGTGGTGCGGGAAGCCGGCCATCGGCATGGCCTTGTCGCGGCTGGTGAGGGCGATGCCGAGAATCCTCGACGCCTGCTCGGCGTCGTCGCCGAAGAGCTCGTAAAAGTCCCCCATGCGAAAAAGCATGAGCATGCCCGGATGCTTGTCCTTGGCATCCAGGTATTGTTGCATCATGGGGGTCGGCGTCATGCGTCTATCGGGTTGGAGCAATGTTGTCTGAAGGGGATTGTAGCGTTCGGCCCTGGGGATGTCGAAGCCCCAGGCACTGGTTCGAACACTAACATCCAGCGTCCGGCGTCGAAGAGAATCCGTCACTCTCGGCACAACCGATAGGAGACGACCATCACTGGCGGTTTCCATGCACTTTTGCCCGCCGTGGGTTTGCCCGGGGGCCGATCGTGTGCAATTTCACACTGCCGGATTACGTACCTTCTCACTGCCACAACCGGCGTTATAATGATGGGTGCTAACCAAGGGGAGGCGACTTCATAGGCACGTTCCCCACCCATGGGGGCTGGCCCCCTTGTCGCCCGGATGCTCTCTCATGACTCGAGCGCGGCGGAAACAAAGCGAGACGGTTCAGTCCCCGCTGGACACTTATCTCAACGAGATTTACAAGACGCCCCTCTTGAGCGCGGCCGAGGAAAAAGCCTTGGCCCTCAAGATCGCCTCGGGCGACGTTGAATCTCGCGATCACATGGTCCGCGCCAACCTGCGCCTGGTCGTCAACATTGCCCGCAGCTACGTCGGCAAGGGGCTCTCCCTGCAAGACCTCATCGAAGAGGGCAACCTCGGCTTGCTTCGCGCCGTCGAAGGCTTCGACGCCAACATGAACACCCGCTTCAGCACCTACGCGGTGTACTGGATCAAGCAATCGATCAAGCGGGCCCTGGTCAATACCGCCAAGGCGATTCGCATTCCCGCCTACATGGTGCAGCTCCTGTCCAAGTGGCGGCAGGCGGCCGCGAAACTGCAAGACCAGCTGGGGCGGCCCCCCACGCCCGAAGAGATCGCCAAGAAGCTCAACCTGCCCAAGAAGAAGCTGGCCATCATCAAGAAGGCCATTCACGTCTTTGACACGGCCCCGCAGTCGGAGCAGGCCGAGACGGGCCGTACCCTCGAAGAGATGGTCATGGACGCCAACACCCGCGCCCCCGACATCGAGATGGTGGAAGCCGACGACCTGCGCCTGTTGCTCGAGCAGCTCAACAAGATGGACCCGCGCGAGGCCACCATCCTGCGCATGCGCTTCGGCCTCGACGACAACGAGCCGAAGACCTTGCAAGAGATCGGCGGCCGACTCGGCCTCACCCGCGAACGCGTCCGCCAGATCGGCACCGAGGCCTTGCAGAAGCTGAGCCAGAACCTGCTGGGCAAGTAATTCCGCAAGCGCTCGACATTCAACTCAGAAACGGAGGCGATCGTGCCCGTCGTCACCTGTCCGCAGTGCAGCAGCCGTTACGATCCTGGCATGGACGAGGAACTGGAGGCGCTGGGCGACGCCGCCTCGCTCAAAGTGGTTTGCCCGGTCTGTGCTCAGTGGCTGCGGCTGCCCGAGAATGAAGCCATCGACGGGCCAGCCGTTCCCCGGGAAATCCTCGAGAGCATGATGTCGCAGTCCAGGCTCATCGAGCGCGGCACACCCGGTGCGCGGCCCCGCAACAAGAAGCCCTGGTGGCAGTTCTGGTAGTCCTTGCCCGCGCCTGCCCTGCCTGTGATATGATCTGGTCAGGCGCGATCTGGATGGAGTTATGGCTGAACTCGAGAAGATACTGCCAATGATCACGGAACTGGACGCGGCAGAGCGCGAAGAGCTGCTCTGCACGCTCTGGCAGATGCTTTCGGTGAAGTGGCCTGCCCGTATCGCTTCTCAAGAGTATCCCTCCATCGTGTCCACGCCGGGAATTTGCGGTGGGGCCGCGCGTTTGATCCGCACACGAATCCCTGTCTGGGTCCTGGAACGGATGCGCCTGCTAGGCGTTTCTGAAATAGACATCCTCAGAAGTTTCCCGAGTCTGCGTGCCACGGACTTGGTTCAAGCCTGGTCGTATGCCGCGTCGCATCGAGCTGAAATCGAGAAGGAGATTCTGGAAAACGAAGAGGATTAGGCGTGGCCCAACTCTACTCGAACGAAAATTTTCCACTGCCCGTGGTCGAGGAGTTGCGAGCCCGCGGGCATGATGTGGTTACTATTCAACAACGCGGCCGGGGCAACGAGTCTATCTCGGATCCGGAAGTCCTCGAGCTCGCCCATCTAGAGGGGCGGGCAGTTCTTACCCTTAACCGCCGCGATTTCATCCGTTTGCATAACCAGGAACCCCGTGCACGCGGGCATTATTGTTTGCACTGTCGACCCCGATTTCACCGGACAGGCCACAAGGATTCATGAAGCGATTCAGAGTCATGTGGACCTTCACGGGCAACTAATCCGCGTCAATCGGCCGGAGCGCTGATGCGCCACGGCGCTCTTGCCCGCGTCTGCCCTGAACGTCTACCATCCCATCATGTACCCGCATGCCCGCTTTCTCCTGTTGCAAAGCCGCGACGCCCACGACCCGATGGGGCAGCACGAGGTCGAGGCCTTCGCGCGCGTCTTGCAGGTGAAGCCCGCACAGATCGACGTGTTCGATCTGCTGACGCGCGAACTCTGGCCCGCGAACTTTGCCCGCCACGATCTCCTCTTGCTCGGGGGCAGCGGCGATTACTCGGTGCTCGACCGGGCCGACTGGCTCGAACGGGCCCTCGACTCTTTGCGGCGCGTACATGTCGCGGGCAAGCCGACCTTCGCTTCGTGCTGGGGCTTTCAAGCCTTTGCCCGCGCCCTGGGAGGCCGTGTCGGCAGCGATCCGGAACACACCGAACTGGGCACCATCACTGTCCAGCTGACCGAAGCGGGCCGCACCGACCCTGTCTTCGCGCCCCTGACGCCGACGTTCCTGGCCCAGGCCGGGCATCAGGATTATGTGGCCGAAGTGCCCGCCCGGGCCACGCTGCTGGCCAGCTCGGAGCGCGTGCGCTGCCAGGCTTATCGCTTCGACGACGCCCCCATCTATTGCACCCAGTTCCATCCCGAGCTGGCCCGGGCCGATTTGCTCGTGCGCGTACACAACTATCCCGAGTACATCGAAAAGATTGCCGGCATGCCGCTCGACACGTTCGCCGCCACACTGCAGGAGACGATTCCTTCCGAAGGAATCTTGCGGCGCTTTGCGGCCCTGCATCTGCGCGATTGATCATACACGCTTGGCGCCCTTGCGTTTCAGCATCTCGTCGGCGATGGTGCCCATGAGGAGGGCCACACCGATCACCGTTGGCTCCAGGTCGCTCGGGATGCCGGCGAAGTTGACCAGGTTAGGCAGGAGTCGCAGTACCACGGTGCCCAGCAGCATGCCGACAACCATGCCCTGGCCGCCGCGCAAACTGCAGCCCCCCAGCACCGCGCCGGTAATCGCATAGAGTTCGTACCAGGCGCCGGTCGTCGAGGGCGTGGCTCCATTCAAGGTGAGCAAGAACAGGCTGCCCCCCAGGCCCGCCATCAGCGAACACCACACGTACGCCAGCACCTTGTAGCGATCGGTGGCGATGCCGGCATAGCGGGCCGCCTGCTCGTTGTAACCAAGCGCGTAGAGATAGCGGCCATAAACACTGAAGTGCAGGATGAGGGCCGCCACCCCCGCCAGCAACAGAAGGAGCAGGAACACCATCGGCACGCCCAGCACGTCGCCGGTGGCGATGAAGCGAAAGCTGGCCAGATCGGGCCGCCCGCCCAGGCTCACGTTGCGCGACGAGCCCGCCAGCACCGTATCGCCCCAGTGCCAGGGCAAGAGGGCCGCGAAGTCGATCATCGGCAACATCTGCGCCAGGCCGCGATAGATGAACAGACCGCACAAGGTGACAATGAAGGGCTGCAAGCGCAACCTGGTTACCAGCAGCCCGTGGATGAGGCCAATCGACGCCGAACCGGCGAGCACCAGAGCGAGGGCCACCAGCGGCGGCCAGCGGTTTTCGAGCAAGAGCCCCAGGCTCATCGCGCTCAGTCCGACCACCGAGCCCA
>JBFWSD010000003.1:0-20103 GCA_050248575.1 Gemmataceae bacterium | reverse complement strand
CATCGTCTACGATGCGCGTGGCCAGCGTCTGGGCCAGGCTGCCCGCGAGTTCAAGCAGTGTTATCCCAAGCCGGGCTGGGTCGAGCACGACGCCGAGGAAATCTGGACCACCGTGTCCGTGGTGGTGAAGGCTGCACTGGCCGCGGCCCGTGTTGCGCCCACACAGCTTGCCTGTATCGGCCTGACCAACCAGCGCGAAACAACGGTGCTGTGGGATCGCCAGAGCGGCCAGCCCGTGGCCCGGGCCATCGTCTGGCAAGACCGGCGCACCAGTGACTTTTGCCAGGCGCGGCAACAAGACGAAACCTGGCTGCACGAACGCAGCGGCCTGGTCCTCGATCCTTACTTTTCGGCCACCAAGATCCGCTGGTACTTCGAGCAAGACGCCGAGACGCGCCGCCGCGCCGGAGCGGGCGAACTCGCCTTCGGCACCATCGATTCCTTCCTGATCTGGCGCATGACCGGCGGCAAACTGCACGCCACGGAACGCACGAACGCTTCGCGCACGCTGCTCCTCAATCTCCAGTCCGCGGCCTGGGACGACGAGCTGTGCAAGTACTTCGAAGTGCCCCGGGCCATCTTGCCCGAGGTGCGGCCCAGCCAGGCGGATTTTGGCAGCACGGCCGGGCTCGCTTTCTTGCCCGACGGCATCCCGATCGCCGGCGTGGCGGGTGATCAGCAGGCCGCCCTGTTCGGGCAGCTTGGCTTCGCAGCGGGATCGGCGAAATGCACCTACGGCACCGGAGCCTTCTTCCTGGTCCATACGGGCACGCAGCCCATCGTGTCGCAACATCGGCTGGTGAGCAGCCTGGCGGCCACCGGCGCCGATGCCAAGGAGTACGTGCTGGAAGGGAGCATCTTCGTGGCCGGCGCCGCCGTGCAATGGCTGCGCGACGAGTTGAAGGTGCTTGACTCAGCCGAAGAAAGCGAGCAGGTCGCGGCTGAGGCTGACGGGGAACATCCTCTGTTGTTCGTACCTGCCTTCGTCGGTCTTGGAGCGCCTTACTGGGTGCCCGAAGCAAGAGGCGTGCTCTTTGGACTGACGCGGGATTCGTCTCCCGCCGACCTGACGCGGGCAGCCCTCGAGGGGGTGGCCTTTGAAGTGGCCGACATCGTGCGGGCTGCCAACGCCGATACGCACGCCTCGCTGCCGGCGTTGCAGGCCGATGGCGGGATGGCGCGCAATGCCTGGTTCCTGCAACGGCAAGCGGACATCCTGGGCTTGCCCGTCGTGCAGGCCGCCGAGAGCGAGGCCACCGCGCAGGGGGCCGCCTTCCTGGCCGGGTTGCAGGTAGGACTCTGGTCCAGCCAGGACGACTTGCGGAAGCTGGCCCGCAGTGGTCGCCGGTTCGAGCCGCAGTGGCCCGCCGACCTGCGCGAACGCCGCCATCGCCAGTGGCGCAAGGCCGTGCAGGCCGTCATCGACTTCAGTCATTCTTGACCGTTGCGGGGACTCGCGTCGACATCGATGCGATGGACCGGAAGCTGTGGGGGCGGCGGGCACAGCCAGACTGGTTCTTGCCCGTCGAAGACAGCGTCCTCGACATTGCGCTCGAAGGGCTGGCTGAACACCCAGGTGTTCCAGCCCAGGCGTGGCCCGAGGGCACTGCTCACCAGTTCCAGACGCGGCACCTCGTCGCGGCACAACGTCAACTGCACCTCGAAGTCGTATTCCGGGCCCACAAACATGCGCGTCAGGTGCGAAAGCAGGAACAGGGTCTTGCGCTCCCCGGTGGCGGCACGATCGGGCAGAAAGGCATTGAAATCGTCAATGCCGAGCGGGCCGATGCAGATGCGAAACTTGCTCTGCACGTCGTAGACGCGCTGCCCGGCCACCGCATCCACGCCCAGCTGGTTGGCGCTGCGCAAGCTCGTCAACCGCGACTGGTCGTCGGGCTCGAGGTAGAGCCACTGCCCGTGAAACTGTTCGATGTGTACCGGCAGCTGGAAATAGTCTTCGAGCAGGCGTTCGAGGTTGGTGGCATTGCGGGGGCGCTGCTTGAGCAGCCCGCCGTAGTACAGCAGGGCCAGGTCGTCGACCTTGGCGAGCGTGCGCTCTTGCAGTTCGAGGTTGATTTCCTCGACCACCGACAGCCGCAACCGCTGCCGCAAGCTGGGCATGCCGATGCCGATCAGGCTGTACAGCGCCTGCGTGAAGGGATCGGGCTCGGGGCGCAGGTGCTCGCCGCGCTCGTAGGCCACCCAGAAGCGGTACTTCTGCCAGGCCCGGAAAAACAGGCTGATGAAGCGATGGTTGAACAGGTCGAACCAGTCGCGCAAGGCATGCTTTTCCGCAGTCTTGACCTCACGCTCGATGCGCAGGAGCATCTCGGTGTAGTGGCGGGGCAGAATGCCGCTTGGCCCGTGCAAACCCAGAAATGCCACGCTCATGACGGGCGGGCTGTCCGGATCTGCCGGCTCCAGGTCAAAGATCGCGCTGGGCGGGAACACGAGCGACACCAGGGCGCGGAAGCGGGCAATCTCGCGCAGCGGCGGCCCGCCGCGGCCCACGGGCTGCCGATCCGGATAAATCATCTCCAGCAAACGCACGGCCTGGAAGAAATTGAAAGCAAAGGGCTCACGCAAGAGTCGTTCGGTCAGCGTGGGGTGCGCGCGGACGACCCTGGACGTTTCCACCCCATGCGCAGCGAGAGTGGGGGCAGGCCGCTTGGCGGCCACCGCTTCGGCAGACTGCTCGCCCACCGCTCTCACAGGAGGACTTGTTCCGCTGCCCGGGGTGGCCATTTCTTGATGTAGCCCTCGCCTTGCTTGCTGCGCGCGATCAGCTGGCTGAACGAGTTGATCGACGCGTACATGCCCAGAAAACGTTCGAGCACGCTGGCAAACAGAAACATGCCGGTGCCCACGTATTTTTGCTCGTCGAACTCGACCGTCACCTCGACGCCCCGCGCAAAACCCGACGCGGTTGGTCCGCCGGTGCGGCCCACCACGCGCCGGCTCGACACCGAGACGATGCCGTCGATGAGCTGCCGGATCACGGCCGATTGCTGCTGCCCGGATTCGGGATCGGAGAAATCGTACAGGCGCAGGATCTCTTGCAGTGCCTCGCGCCCTTCGAGCGGATCGCTCAGCGACAGGTGATTCAGGCTGAGGTGCGATACCAGCTTCCAGTAGGCGCCGCGCCGCATGGGGGCACGCAAGGGCGCCGACGGCGACCGCAGGCAGCGAATCCGCGCCAGGGGGGCCGCCGATTCCAGTTCAAACGACAGAGCCTCGCCGGCCCGTTGCAGCCGCAAGGGCAGTTCGCGATTCGTGCACGTGGTCCGCACCACCAGCACCGCCTCCGCGGGCACGGTCGGCGTGAACTTCAGGTCGACCAGGTTCAGATAGACCTCGGTGCCACGGTCCCCTTCGGTCAACGAGGGCCGGCGCGAACCATACCAGAACGCCGTCGTGTTGTTGCGATCGCGGCCATGCTTGAACGAGTAGAACGGCTGATAGAGCGTCGTCTTGCCCGTCACCGGATCGGTGCTGGTCACCTCATCGATCGAATAAACTTCCATGCCGAACTGATGCGCGACGTCCGGCACGATGCGGTACTCGTAACGCGAACGCGTCAGCGGAATCGGCTCGGCCACTTGCTCGAAGAGATTGACGACGGGAGTGCAGCCCGTCCGGAACGTCTCGGCCGAGACCCCCTGCTCCAGCCCGGTCTCGGTATGACGCAGATAGAAAACCGCCTCGGCGCGGCGGGCAAAGCCGGTACGGCGCAGCTGGTCCCAGCCCCCCAGATCGAAGAACAGGAACTTGGAAGGAAAGGTCAGAAACTCCGTCAGCAGCCGGTAGCCCGGAAAGGACTGGTTGGGATACGGGAGCAGACTCTCATCGCGCTCAAAGCCAACCTGGTGCAGGCAGTCTTCGGGGCGAAGCTGCACGGGCGGAGTGCTGGATCGCTCCAGCGAGCGGAACTCCACCTGGAGCACATGATTGAACAGGTGCTCGTACAGGCTGGCGCAGAACTGGTTTTCTCCCACCAGATAAAAGCGAAGCTTGTCGAGGTTGAGGGTCGTGAAATTCATCTCGGCCTGACACTCGAACTGCATGCGCAGGATCGCGGCCGTGCGGGGCGGCGCACGCAGCTCAGGCGGAAACGGCGGCGGAATCAACCGGGCCGCCGTCAGCCGCACCGGCCATAGCGTGACCGGATAACCCGTGCGGAACTTGCAGGGCAAGTCCCCCACCGGCTGCGTGTGCAGCCGGCTGTGCTGCTCGATGCGAAAGCCGTTGGGCAGCTGAGCCCGGCTCGGGTCCAGCTCGAACTGGACGATGGCCATCGACGGGATCGGCGCCAGGTAATGTGGATAGAGGACGCCAAGCAAGGCGTCGGTCAGTTCCGGAAACTCGTCGTCGAGCTTGTGATGGATGCGGCCGGAAAGCAGGGCAAACGATTCGATCAGGCGTTCGACGTGCGGATCGGTGGAACGATTGGGCTCGAGGAGCAGGCGGCCCGCCGCAGCCGGATACTGCCGCGCGAACTCCTGCGCCAGCTGGCGAATGAAGAGCAGTTCGCGCTCGTAGTAGGGGAAGAGTGCTTCACTCATGGTTGTGCCGCTTCGGCCTTCCGGTTGATGGACTAGGCGAATCGATCGACAAGGGGCCAGTCGACATCCTTCGGGAAGTCGAAGTCGATATCCGGCCACTCCAGGACCGAGCGGCCGGCAAGTTCAAAGTGCCCAGTATAGGCCTGCTTGCGCACTTCGATGGGCTGAGACTCGTCCTTGACAAGCTGCACGAACAACTTGCCGATGCGCGGTTCGGCAGAATCTGCGTGAAGGCTTGCCAAACACAAGACAGCCCGGGCCCGTTCGACGTCGGGCAGGTTCCTGTCCTGACATAGCTCTTCGCACACCGCGCTCAAAGTCTTCAATGCGCCGCGATCGTGTGGCGGCGCTTGCTCGCCCAGGTCGCAACCAACCAGGCAGTCGAACAAATCGTGCAGGTCTGCCGCGACGGATTCACGCTGCCGCAGGCGTTCGCTGCGTCGCGAGAGCGAGCGCTCGCCCTGCCCGGCCCCGAACTGGGCTCGACGCTGAGCTCGTAGCTGGCTCAGCGCCGTCTTGAGCTCCCGCAGCTCTTCGAGGTCAGGCGTTGGCTTGCTGTCGTTCATCTGTTCTCCGCAGTCATTGAGAATATCACTTCGTTCGAACTGGGCGCGGCGGCGGTGCTCGGCCGCCGCCATGCAGCCGGACGATATCCCCAAAGAGCTTGGCAATCCGCTTGATAAGACCGTCCGCCTTGAGCACATCCAGGGGACGGTCGCTTTTCATCGCCGAGCTGGCGCAACAGCTCGCGGATCTTGGCGGTCCGCCGGGCGATGTCGTCCTTCACTCTACCTCTCCTCGGCGGTCGCGGCCAAGCCTAACCCGGGTTCTGCACGCGCGTATGTCCAGTGGTCAGCTCGAGGATGGTGTCGAAGGCCACGTCGGGCGAGGGATCGGCCCGCATGCGCGCATCGATGCGGAAGCGCACGGTCTGGTCGAGCCGCTCGTCGGGGTTGAGCAAGGTGGCCTTCACGTCCTTGAGCCGGGGTTCGTGGCGAGTGACCACATTGGAGATCATCTGGCCGATCTCTTCGCGTTGCTGGGCACTCATGGCGGTCAGCGTGGACAGGTCGGGCAGCCCGTAGCTCAGCACCGAGTTGCGCGTCTCGACGAAGGCTTCCGGGATGTGCGAGCCGCTCTCGCGGGTGTTCAGCAACTCTTCCAGGTCGCGGCGGACCACGTCGACCATCTGCGCGATGCCGTAGCCGTGCCGCCAGTTGGTGCCGATCGATTCGGGATCGATGAGCCTGTCGAGCAACGAAGGCATCAGACCTTGCTGGACTTCGGCCATGTTCCCTCCGTCATTCGAAGTTGATCAGGCGGCATTCGAGCAGCGGCTTGTCCTCTTCGCCGGCCAGCAGCATGTGGGCGCCGACGCCGAGCACCGGGCCCTGCTCGGAGGTCTTCCAGTCGGTGAGGCGGCCCAGCTTGACCTGGTCGTCGGCATGCTCGTGGCTGCCCGGATAAAGGATGGGCAAGAACACGTTGCCGCCCGAGCCATCTTTGAGTTCCAGGCGGGTGGATGTCCAGATCAGGTCGCGCGGAAACTTGGGGGCCACGGTGGCGATGCTCTCGATCTGCTCCAGCGGCACCCAGTAGTAGCCCCCCTGGGCCATCACTTCGAGGATGCCGGCGAGCAGGTCGTCGCAGTCGCGCAGCCCCTGAAAGGGCTTGCCGTCGATGTCCCCCTTCAGGCTCTCGGTGTGTTGATTGAGATCCGCGAGCAGGTCCGTGGCCTCGGCTTGCCGATCCTGGCGGAGGAAGTTGACGGCTTGCAAGCGCAGCTTGACGCTTTCCGATTGTTCGCCGAAGAAGCGCGGCACCAGGCTCTCGCTGAAGAGCCGGCGGCGGGCAATCTCCGAATCGAGAAGAAGCTTGTAGGCCTGCACCGCCGCCTTCAGTTCGATCTCGTCGAACTCGAGGAGGTCGATGTGTTTCTTGGCCCGCTCGAGGTCGCCCGCGAATACCAGCAGCTCGAACAGGAAGAGCCGCTTGGCGTGATCCGCGGGATGGGAACGCACATCTTCGAGCTGGGCGTCGATGGCGGGCTTGAGCTGACCTGTCCGATACAGTTCGGATGCATTCATGACAGATGTCCGTAGCTAGAGTGGAGAGGGGCATGTGGCCGCACGTCGACTACAGGCATTCTAGAGGACGCGGCGAAGTAAGCGCAACAAAAAACCGGAGTGCGGCACGCCGTACTCCGGTTTTTTATGCAGATCTGGTGAATGGCGGTCAGCTCTTCTTGCCCTGAGCGACGCTGTAGCCGGCCTTGTTGCTGCCGACGGCGTGAGTGATCTTGGCAAAGCTGAAGGCGCCGTGGACGAGCGGGCGGTTTTCCTTGGAGACCGCCTTGAAGACGTTGAAGTGCGAGCAGTAGACCTTGGCATCGCCGTCCGGTTCGAGGGTGACGGTGCCGATGGTGCCGCCCTGCTGATCGAGGAAGTAGAGGGTGGCCTTGCTGATGTCCTTGGCCTGGGACATGTAGGCGAACAGGTTGGGGCTGCCCGAGTTGTAATCGGAGATGAAGTGGAGGTCGCCGAAAGCGGCGCCGCCGCCCTTCAGCGAGCCCGCGCTCACGCCCGTGTTCGTGACCGGCAGCTGGAAGGCATACACATGGTGCGCCTTCTTCACGTTGTCGCCGACGTTGTGCGGCCCGTCGATGCCTTCGATGATCAGGTAGCAGTCGCGGGCAACGCTGTCGCTGTTGAGCGCGGCCTGGGCTCGTTCCACGAGCAGCTTGTGGATTTCATGGGGTGTCGCTTGAGCAACGGCAGTTTCAGGCATGGGAGGACTCCTTAAAGGGTGTTGTCGTATTGAGCAGCCACTTGGTTGCTTTTCAGGTTGTTTTCTCTCTGGCTTCTTCTACGACGGCAGACCCGGAACAGGTCGCACGAGATTGCAATTTTTGCTTGAAGGGAGTTGTAAGAAGACCGAGGGCGAAATCCAGCCTCGAAGGAGAAGTTTGCGCGAAGAAGCCAAACTCTCGTGCGGGCTGGATTTCGCCTCAGATTCACTCAGGCCTTCTTGGGCACCTCGGCCACCAGACGCATCGACGCCGACAGGGCCTCGAGCTGGAAGTGCGGCCGAAGATAGGCCACCGCCTCATACCAGCCGGGTTTACCCTTGACCTCGCGGACCTCGATCTTGGCTTCGGTCAACGGGGCCTTGGCCTTCGCCTCGTCGCTGGCCATCTCTGGATTGGAGATGACGTAGTTCTGGATCCACGAGTTGAGCCACTTCTCGACGTCCTTCACTTCCATGAAGGAGCCGATCTTGTCGCGGGCCATCACCTTGAGGTAGTGCGCGAACCGCGACGTGCACAGGATGTAGTTGAACTTCGCCGACAGCTGAGCGTTCGCGTTGGCCGCCGGATCGAAGTAAGACTTCGGCTTCTGCGCCGACTGCGCGCCCATGAACACCGCGAAGTCGTTGTTCTTGCTGTGCAGCAAGGGCAGGAAGCCCAGGTTGGACAGCTCGAACTCGCGGCGGTCGGAAATGGCGATTTCCGTGGGGCACTTCATGGCCACATCGCCGTCGTCGGTCGGGAAGGTGTGCACGGGCAGCCCTTCCACCTTGCCGCCCCCTTCCACGCCGCGCGTGCGCGCCATCCAGCCGTACTTGGCGAACGCATCGGTGATCCGCGCCGCATAGGCCCAGGCCGCGTTCATCCACAGGTACTTGTCGTGATGCTTGCCGTCGACGAACTCTTCGAAGTTGAACTCGTCCACCTTCTTGAAGTTCTCGCCGTAAGGCAAGCGGCCCAGCACGTGCGGCAAGGTCAGGGCCACGAAACGCGAATCTTCCGATTCGCGGAATGACTTCCACGACGCGTATTCTACCGAGTCGAAGATCTTGGCCAGGTCGCGCGGCGCCGTCAGGTCTTCGTAGCTCTCGAAGCCGAACAGCTTGGGGCTGGCCGCCGACACGAACGGGGCATGCGCCGCGGCCGCCACGTTCGAAATCATCTTGAGCAGGCTGACGTCTTCCGGCTGCCGGCCAAACTCGTAATCGCCCACGAGCATGCCGTAGGGCTGCCCGCCGAGCTGACCGTATTCTTCCTCGTAGACCTTCTTGAACATCGCGCTCTGATCGAACTCGACCGCCTTTTCCAGGTCCTTGAAGAGCTCGCGCTTGTTCGCGTAGAGCACGCGAATCTTGAGGTTTTCGCCGGTCTCGGACTGTTGCACCAGGTAGTGCAGCCCGCGCCAGGTGGCTTCCAGCTTCTGGAACTCCTCGGTGTGCATGATCTCGTTGAGCTGCGTGCTCAGGCTCTTGTCGATCTGCGCCACCCAGAACTTGATGTTGGTTTCGACGTCCTTGGATATGACCTGTCCGGGCTTGACGACTGAGCCGAGGAACTGCTTGAAGTAGTCCTTGGCAGCCTCCCGTTCGCGGTCGCTCTGCGGCCTGGTGGCGGTGATCACCTGCTCGAGGAGATCGGGTGCTTCCTGGGCGGCGGCGGCCGGCGCACCGGCGGCGGCTTGCTGTTCAGCGGCACTCATTTATTCTCCTCCTCAGGCTTCGCGGGTTCTTTGCCAGCTTGATCAAGGCCAAGGTCCTTCGCCATCTTCATGGCTGCGTCGGTATTCCCCATGACCTCGCCCAGCAGTTTTTCCAGCTTGTCGTTCCCTTCCATCTTGCTCATGAGCTCGGTCAGACGGCGACGCATGTCGAGCAATTCCTTGAGGGCGGGCACCTGCTCCGCCACGCGGGCCGGCTCGAAATCGTCGATGTGCTTGAAATTCAGCTCCACCGCCAGTTTCGTGTCTTCATCGGTGAGCTTGTTCTGCACGCGCATCGCCAGTCGCGGCGCCGACTTGGCCAGCACGTCGTTGAAATTGTCCCGATCGATCGGTACGAACTTGCGCTCCTTGAGCGGCTTCAGTGCCTCTTTGGGCTGGCCCGACAGGTCGGCCAGCACACCCACCACGAACGGCAGTTCCGTCTTCACCATGGCGCCATTCGTTTCCACGTCGTAGGTGATCTGCACGCGCGGTCGACGCACCCGATCGAGCTTGTGCTGTAAACTCTCACTTCCCATGACTTGACTCCAGAAGGGCTCGATGGTGACTGGTCCACAAGCTTAGGTTAGCCGACGCGTATCACACCGTCAAATCGGATTCCACTCCGCAACTCGTGAAACTTCCAAGAATTCTGCACGCAGGCTGGCGTCAGGAGAAACCCGCGGCCTGCCCGGGCGCGTCCGTTTCGCGGGCGTGCAGCGGCGAACCGACTGACGTGAAGAGGAGCTTGCCTTCGTTCAATCAAGGTTGGCGACCTCGTCGCCGTTGCGCGAACCAAAAGCGCGGAAGGCCGCCGCGTCGACCGTATTGCTCACGAAGCGGACCGAGCCGTCCGCCAGCGCCAGGTTCACGCCCCCCGGATGATAGCTGCGGGGCAGCACGAAGATGTTGGTGCCCGTGTAGGTGCACGGCGCTTGCGGCACTGGTTTGGCCGAACACCAGTTGAACTGATCGGGCACGGGCGTGTTGGGGGGCAGCCGCGTGCTGAAGGCCACGCCGCTGTGCGTCGGATTGAAGTAGCGGCCCCGGATGTCGTGATCGGTAACATCCGGGCTCAGGATGATCTCGCTGACCATGGCCGTGTTCGAGGTGCCGTCGGTGATGTCGCTGATGCGCGTCATCGATTTGGCATAGAACAGGCCGTTCAAGTTGTAGCTGCCGTCCGGGCCGCCCGGGTTGAAGTAACCGTTGCCCGCGTTCACCACGTAGTTGCCCGAAAAACCCTGCGTCTTGTTGCCCCCGTCGCCCCAGAACGTATGGTGCTTCGGGCTGGTCGGGTCCGACGAGCACATCATCATCGGGAAGCTGGCGATGTCGATGTCCGGGAAGGTCAGGGCCGACTTGCCGCTCGCCATCCAGGCGTCGAATCGCTGATAGACGTTGCTCTGCTCGATGAACGGCATGATGTCGTGGAACCAGCAACGCCGGTTCTGCGGGTTACCGCCTGAATCGTCGATGCGGTTGTAGGTGCCGTGCGGGAAGTAGCCCCGCGTCTCATGATGATTGTGCAGGGCCAACGCCACCTGACGCATGTTGTTCTGGCAGCGCATCCGCTTGGCCGATTCGCGCACCTTCTGCACCGCGGGCAGCAGGAGCGCGATCAGGATGCCGATGATGGCGATGACCACCAGCAACTCGATGAGCGTGAATGCGCGATGCTGGCTGCCCGGGCGCGCTGATGTGGTTGCCGTCATGCTCGCTCCCCCCTCGTGATCGTCATCAATCAAGGCTGGCTGGCACCTCGTCGCCGTTGCGCGAACCGTAGGCACGGAACGCGGCCGGGTTGACGTTGTTGCCGACGAAGCGCACGGCGCCGTCGGCCAGGGCCAGGTTCACTCCCCCCGGATGATAGCTGCGGGCGAGCACGAACATGTTGGTGCCGGTCCAGGTGCAGGGCGCATCCTTCACCGGCTTGGACGAACACCAGTTGAACTGATCGGGCACGGGCGTGTTGGGCGGCAGCCGCGTGCTGAAGGCCACGCCCCCCGTATGGCTTGGATTGAAGTAGCGGCCCCGCACGTCGTTGTCGGTCACGTCCGGGCTGAGAATGATCTCGCTCAGGAGCGCCGTGTTCGACGTGCCGTCGGTGATCTCGCCGATGCGCGTCTGCGAGCGGCAATAGAAGATGCCGTTCAAACTCAGGCCGCCGTTGATGCCGCCCGGATTGAAGTAGTCGTTGCCCGCACAGACCGAGTAGTTACCCGAGAAGCCCTGCGTGGCGTTGACGCCGTCGCCGCTGTAAAACGTCTTGGACTTGGGGCCAATCGGATCGGACGGGCACACCATCGTCATCACCACCAGGGTATCGATGTCGCCAAACGTCAGGGCGTTCTTGCCCGAGGCCATGTGCTGCTCGAAGCGTGCCTGTACCGGCGCCTGCTCGAGATAGGCCAGCAAGTCGGGAAACCAGCTGCGGCGATCGTTGTAGCCGATATAGGTTTCATCGAAACGATTCCACGACGAGTACGGGAAATGATCGTGCGTGGTGTTGTAGTTGTGCAGCGCCAGGGCCACCTGCTTCATGTTGTTCTGGCACTTCATGCGCTTGGCGGCCTCGCGCACCTTCTGCACCGCGGGCAGCAGGAGCGCAATCAGAATGCCTATGATCGCGATCACCACCAGCAACTCGATCAACGTGAAACCACGGCGGACCGAGACGCCCGGCTTCAGCTTCGCACGGCATCTCGGTCCCATGGTCAATGAAGGTGGCACAGCCTGCTCGAGAAGCCGGGCTTCTGGCAACTCGATCAACGTGAAACCATGCTGCTTCCTGTGCGCCGTCATGCGATCACCTTTATTGCTTTACTGTGGCAGGGCGAAATCCAGCTGGCCGGTCCCGGACGTTATCGTCGCCGTCAGCTTGGTCTTGTCGTTGTACTCGGGAGGGATGAACGACTCGCGCGGCGCCATCCCCATGGTCTCTTTCAGCTTCAGGTCTTCCGGGCTGAGGTCGGTCTTTTCGCGCGTGGCGCGAATCTCGACTTTCTTCTCCCCCGGGGTGACCTCCCCCTGGTACTGGCCGTTCTCGATCTCCAGCGCATCGGGCACCCCGCTGCCGTCGGCGGGCACGAAATGGATGTAGCCCTTCTGGATCGGCGCGCCCATCCAGCTGACTGAACCGCTGACGGCATGCTTCACAGGCCCGGATTTGCCGCAGCCCAGCAGGCAGAACATCAGCGCCAAAGAAACGATTCGCATCGTGTACACTTGGAGCGAGCTGGAGAAAGTGAGTAGAACTACCCTTGTTGGCATGCTAACAAGCGGGCCAAGGCGGTGCCAGCAAAATCTCAGGGTCTCACACCCCCTCTCCCCGCGTCTCCGTGTCTCCGTGTCCGTCTCCCCCGGGCTGCCGTGGGTTTGACAGGCAATAGGATAATAGCGTAGCATACCCTGCTCGCCCGAGCGGCCGCCCAGGGCCACAACCACGAGATTCCATGAAATACTCGAGCGTGTTCATCGATGCCATCGGCTTCGAACTGGCTCCGGTCGTGGTCACGAGCGAAGAGCTCGAAGCCAGGCTGGCGCCGGTCTACCGCGGCCTGCACATCCCCGACGGGCAGCTGGAAGCCCTCACCGGCATCCGCGAACGCCGCTGGTGGGAAGAGGGCCATTCGCTGGCCACCGGGGCCGCCCGCGCTGCCGAGCAAGCTCTTGCCGAGGCCAATGTCGCTCCCAGCGATATCGACATCCTCATCTATGCCGGTGTCTGTCGCGAGCAGTTCGAACCGGCCACCGCTTGCAAGGTGGCGGCCCAGCTTGGCATCAGCGACGCCGCGGTCTACGACATCAGCAATGCCTGCCTGGGCGTGCTGAACGGCATGCTCGAGATCGCCAACCGCATCGAGCTCGGGCAG
This sequence comes from Gemmataceae bacterium, assembly GCA_050248575.1. Classification (GTDB taxonomy): domain Bacteria; phylum Planctomycetota; class Planctomycetia; order Gemmatales; family Gemmataceae; genus JBFWSD01. The sequence continues at coordinate 7,161 of JBFWSD010000003.1, read as the reverse complement.
ATCCGCGCCGGGCTCGTCGTTTCCTGTGAAACCGCCCGCGAGATCAACGAGATCACCATCCAGCGCCTGCTCGACGAGCGCAGCATGGACCTCTACAAGACTTCGCTGGCCACGCTCACGGGCGGCTCGGGCGCCGTGGCCGTCCTCTTGACCGATGGCTCCTTCGCGCATTCGGGTCGACGTCGCCTGCTCGGCGGCGCCGTCCGTTCCGCTCCCGAACACTACCAGCTGTGCCGCTGGGGCATGGACCCGGCGCCCCACGCACAAGCCGTGGGTGCTTCCGAGCAGGAAGTGGCCGAACGCGTCGAGGCCATCTTGCTCAACAATCTCCATCAGAAACTGAGCGCGGTGCTGCCCACGGGCATGGCCAACAAGGTGGAGACATTGCTGCTGGCCGCGATGCGCAAGAACCTCGAGGGGATCTTGCCCGCCTCGGTGACGCGGCGCGTCGAACGCGTCTTGCCCGCCGCCTTCACGCAGTTCATGAGCACCGATTCCATCTCGGTGCTCAAGCACGGCGTGACCCTCGGGCTGCGCACCTGGTCTTCCTTCCTGCGCACGCTCGGCTGGATGAAGGAGAACATCGACAAGGTCATCTGCCACCAGGTCGGCTCCGGCCATCGCGATGCCATCCTCGAAAGCCTGGGCATTCCGGAAGGCAAAGACTTCAGCACCTACGCCTACCTGGGCAACATGGGCACCGTCTCTCTCCCGCTCACCGCAGCGCTCGCCGAACAACGCGAGTTCCTCCAGCCCGGCGACCGGGTCGGGTTCCTCGGCATCGGCAGCGGGCTCAATTGCCTCATGCTCGGCATCGACTGGTAAGCCAACTCAGATCAGAAGCTGTCCGGCGGGACAAGAAGCCCGGTTTCTCGGCGTTCGCCGCGACCAAGAAGCCGGGCTCCTTGGTCATTCCGGCTCAGCGCTTGGGCGGGGCGGTGACCGTCTCGTCTTCGTCGTAGCGGACGATGATGGACAGCCCGAACTTCTGCCCTTTCACGGTGACCTGGTCGTCGCACTTGATGTAGGCCACCTTCTTGAACGTGCCGAACGGGCTGGAACCGTCGATCGGCACATCGGCCGTGCAGTGGCAGATGAAGGTGGAGCCCTTGTCGAGATCGAACTTCGTGGTGACGGCATGAATGCTCACCACGGGCACTTCCCAGCGGGCCACCACCTGACCATAGGGCACGCCATCCTTCTTGTACACCTTGGTGAGCTGCGCGGTCGACTTGGCCCGCGCCGGGTCAAACAGGATGGCACAGTTGTCCTGCCGGATCGAAGTGGGCATGTCGAACTTGATGTTCCACGATTCGCCTACCTTGACGGGGCGATCCGGCATGACCCGCTCCATGCCGAAGATCCCCTTGTCGAACTCGGAAGAGAGGACCTGGGCGTCCTTGTCCTTGAGCTCGGCCCCCTTGGCGATCTGGAAAGTGTAACGCCCGTCGTTGTTGCGCTGGAAATTGACTTGCTTGCCCTCGAAGGGCAACGGCTTGACGAAATCGAGGTCGTCCTTGACGCGTGCCGAGCCGTAGCCCCGCCGCAACTTGGTGGGGACGCCGGTATTCGAGCGGGCCACGATCTGTTGCCAGAAAGTTGTGGTGGCCGTGGCTTTCTCGCGCCGGTCGACAACGGCCCCGCCCGAGGCATCGGTCACCTTCAAGACGACGTCGGCCGCCGCGCTCCGTTCGTGCCAGGTGGTCTCTCCGGGCTTGGGGTCGCGCAGCTTGAGGGTGACCGCCTCGTCCTCACCGCGAGCCATACCGGCCAGCAGGACGACACCCAACGCGAGAGGCAACACTCGTCTCATGGACATGGGGATGATTCTCCTGGGGCGCCCGTGGTTGGCCACATCTGTCATTCGCCAGCCGGGGCCGCTCATTTCTCCCGCGGATTTTTCAACGTAACTCAAATTCTCATTGAGACTTATGGAGCAAAAGCCTGGGAAGCTCAAACATGACAGCGCAGAGGTGAATGGTACTTTTGTGCCATTCGGCGCCGACCTACGCTGGGGTCTTCGTATTCCCGGGGCGGCCAATCCAGCATGGCACATTTGGCCGGCGTTCACAGCGTTTTTACGAGCTTGTCGTGAAATTCTTGCCAGGACTTGTCCTTGGCGGCCCGCTTCTTGGCCACCAGCACGAGGTACTCCTTCAACACGGCCACATCGGCCTGGTCTTCCTTGACGATGGAGCCGATCAGGTTGCCCGCCACGTCGGACGCCGTGACCTTGCCCGAGCCGAAGAACCGCGCATGCAGGGCCGCGTCCAATGCCACGCCGATCGCCTCCGCCGTCGAGACCGACGTCGACGGCTTCTTGATACTCACGCCGTCGGCGGTCTTGCCCTGCCGCAGCTCGCGGAACACCACGGCCAGCAGCTCGATGATCGCCGCCGGAATGGCCGCGGGCAACTGGTAACGCTCGAGCAGCTCGTGGCTGCGCTGCTGCACCACCTCGATCTCCGTCTTCTGGTCCGCGATCACCGGGATGTAGATGTAGTTGAAGCGGCGCTTGAGGGCTGCCGACAGCTCGTTCACTCCCTGGTCGCGCGTGTTCGCCGTGGCGATGATGTTGAAGCCGCTCCTGGCCCACACCATCGGCTGCTCGGGCAATTCCGGCACCGCGATCGCCTTGTCCGACAGGATCGACACCAGGGCATCCTGCACGTCGGGCACGCAGCGGGTGATCTCCTCGAAGCGGAGCAGGCTGCCTGCCCGCATGGCGATCATCGTGGGGGCGGGGATGAGATTGTCGCAGTTGGGCCCTTCGGCGATGACGCGGGCAATGTTCCACGAGTACTTGATGTGCTCCTCGGTGGTGCCCGCCGTACCCTGGATGGTCAGGATGGAGTTGCCGCTGATGGCGGCGGCGAGATGTTCCGAGAGCCAGCTCTTGCCCGTGCCGGGCTCGCCAACCAGGAGCAACGCGCGTTCCGAGGCGAGGGTGACGATGGCCCGCTCGACAATGGCGTCGTCGCCGAAGAACTTGCGGGTGATCTCGACGTCGACGGGCTTGCCGTCGATCTTGGCTTTCAGCTTCTTGCCGCCCGTGATGTAGGTCAGCACCGAGCGCGGCGACAGCTTCCAGGGCGCGGGCGGCGTGTCCGGATCGTTCTGTTTCAATGCCTCGAGCTGAGCGCTGTAGCGGACCTCGGCGGGCTCGCGCAACTGATCGCCGTTACTGCCCGGCGCGGCCGGATCCGCAGCTGCTTTCTTCGCCATGGTGAAGTACTCCCGGCCCAGGGTTTCGAAGGGTCATCATAGCCGAGAGTGGGCCCAGGTTGGAGATGGCGGAGAAAATCGGCGTGCGGCCTGGCTTGCAGCGGCCCCGCCGACAGACAAACCGGACATCTTGTTAGACATTGCCCGGCGCAGAATCAAGGTATACGCGTCGAAACAGCGAGCTGCGCTATGGCCAGGCGCTCAGTTGCCACCGCCCCTTGCACACTCGCTATGTCATCAACTTTGGAGATAAGACTGTGCTGGAAACAGCTTGCAACGCTTGCACCAATGCCGTCAGTGTGCAAGCGTGCCGCCGCGAAGCGTTACCCCGACGGGACAGCACTCTGCACCAGCTGGCCCGCTCAATACCGGTACGACAAGCCCACGCTGAGACCCTGGGCGAAGAAGTCGGTATCATGCCACGTGAAGCCGGGCTGGTTCGCCACGAAGCCAGGAATGAAGTTCTGGTCGGTAGGCACCTGCCGCGTATCGACGATGTTGTTCAAGAACTCGCCGGGCCGGGCCATGTGGCTCAGGAAGAGAATGTTGTAGCCCACGTTGAAACGCAGGTCCTCCGTGAGCGGGACCTCGAGCGTCAGCGTGAAATCGACGTAGGCAGAGAAGACATCACGCACGAAACGGCCGCTGTTGCTGGGGACGGCCTGGATGCCGCCGGGCAGCGCGAGCGGCGCGGGCGTCGCGTTGAAGAGTGCGGAAGCGCCGCCAATCTCCACGATCTGCCGGTTGTTGCCGAAGCCGAAGTTCGACTTGGCATCGAAGATGAGGAAGTCGCAGATGGCATAGGTGCTGCGGATGCCGAACTGGCCGCCATACCAGTGATTGCGGGTCTTGAAGATGTCCTGGGCGAAGTTGGCGCCGGGCGGCCCGAAGGCGCCGCCGCCAAACGCCACGGCCGCGAACGGGCTGAAGGTTTGCTGAAACACTTCGTTGGTCATGTCCTCGGCCAGATAGAAGTAGCGGCCGCCGATATGGAAGTCGAGCACGTAGCCCGTGGCACGCACGTCGCCGAGGAACGGGGCCAGGAAGACATTCGCCTCGCCGGTGGCCACCGTGGTGCTGGTCTCGGTGGCCACGTAGCCGTGCGTCAGGCCGGGAAAGCTGCCCAGGAACGAGGTCTGCGACAGGTCCTGGGCGAGCTGGATCGGCCGGCTGAACAGCGGGTTGCCGTTCGCATCGGAATTGAGACTGCGGCGGCGGTCGCCATAGAGATACATGCCGCTGATCTCGATGGGCGCGATGCAGGCCAGCCCGATGGTTGCCCGCGCACCGTTGAGATTCTGCGCATCAGCACCGGGATCGACGAAGACGGTATTGGTCTGCCCGAGGGCGCCCGAGTTGTTGAGCGGGAAAGGGGCCGTCGACGACGTCACCAGCGGCCGCTGGTCGTTGTTGATCCAGTAAGTCACATAGTCGAGCGCAAAGTACATGTTGTACGGCTCGCACGGGCACGGATCTTCCACCCAGGCGGTGGGCAGATTGGCCGGCAACTCGAGCGGCGGCGCGGCCGGCGACGGACACGGCGTTCCTGGCGCTCCGCCGCCACCGTAGCCCGACATGCTCTGGCCGATCGGCAACGGATCTTGCGCGAAGGAGGGCAGCGCCAGCACCAGCAGCGCTGTCAGACCCAGTGCATTGCCGTACCTCATGATCTTCTCCCCACTCGCCTATCGCTCGAGACCAAAAGATGTGTTCGCGGTGCGCTCGGGACGGCATCAATAGATGAAGGCCAGCCCCACGTTCAATCCATGCACCCACAGGTCGGAACGACGATTCTGGAACGAAGGCTGCCCCGCGGTCAGCCCGGGCACGAAGTTCGGGCTGGTCGGCACCTGCCGCGTGTCCACGTTGATGTCGTATTGCTCGCCCGGCCGCACCACGTTTTGCCAGTACAGGAAGTTGTAGCCCACCACCACCTGGAACCACTCGAAGACCGGGATCTGGAAGTTGACGCTCAGGTCGGGCACGTAGCCGAACTTGTTGTCGCGGAAGTTCCCGCTGTTGCTGGCCACCGCCTGGATGCCGGCCGGGATTGCCGCGATCGAGCCGTCGGGATTGACGGTCGCCGTGTTGCCGATGATGTCCACGGTACGCTTCATGTAGCCCATGAGCATCTTGGCCTTCAGTTCGACCAGGATCGGGCCCATGTTGAAGTCGCCGCGCACGCCGATCTGCCCGCCATAGAGCTCGTTCAAGGTCTGGATGTCGTCGGTGACGAACGTGGAACCGGCGAACGGGGCTGCCGTCCCGTTGTCGTTGTAGAGCCGGCAGCGTTCGTTGAGGGCCAGGTAGCGGCCCCCCAGGAAGATATTGCGGGTGACGTAGACGTTGGCCTCGCCGCCATAGAAATCGGTCTGGTAATCGAGGCCGTTGTTGCCCGTGGTCACGCCGGGCACGCCCGCCGGAATGCTCTCGAGTGCGCCGAGGTTGACGGCGTTCACCACCCGGGCCGGCGTCAGCGGCGGGGACAGGAATTGCTGCCCGCCGCGTTCGTGAACCCAGAAACCGGAGAACTCGACCGGCACCGGGCTGGTCGGCGCCACGATCAAGGTGACCCGTCCGCCGTTCTGCGAATTTTGCAGCCCGTCATCCAGACCGATGAGCGGGGCGGTTCCCGGCCCGTTGTTGATCAGGAAGCCGTTGTAGTCGTCTTTACGCAAGTAATAGCGCAGGTACTCGATGCCCACCAGGGCCCAGGGCTCGCCGGGCACGATCTGCGGCTCTTCCCAGACATTGAGATTGGGCTCGAAGCCGGGCGCCATCATGTCGGCGGGAATGGGGGGACCGGGGACGCCCGCGGCGGCTCCCTCGGCGGCACCCTCCACTTCCGGAACCTGTGCCCGCACCGGGCGCGCCGCCACGGCCATCAGTCCCAGCATCAAGGTCAGCCACCATCGCTTCATGATCACGTCCTCGTCCTGGACCATTCACGCCCCGGTAGCGCGGGCATTGTCCTCCTATCTGGAATCGTCCGCAGAACCCCTGTACTTGAGAGATAAGGCACAACCGCGAAAGTCTGCAACAGACTGGGGAAGATGGAGAATCATGCGCGAGCTGACTGGCAGAGGTGATTCGTTGCGGCGGCGCAGATTGCCGCCCGCGTCGGGCTGGTGTAGCATGAACCAGACGCATTCCCGATTCTCTAGCCATCCTGTGCAGTTCCTCATGGGCAAGACATCCAAGGCATCGGACACACCGGCCCGCATCGACGAGCCGCGCATCCAGGCAGCGGTGCGCGAAATCCTGCTGGCCATCGGCGAGGACCCGGACCGCGACGGGCTGGTCGAGACTCCCGAGCGGGTGGCCCGCATGTATCGCGAAATGTTTGCCGGGCTGCACGAGGATCCGCGCATTCATCTGCGCAAGACCTTCGTGGAGAAGTACGACGAGATCGTGCTGGTGAAGGACATCGATTTTCAGAGCATGTGCGAGCATCACTTGCTGCCCTTCACCGGGCGGGCCCATGTGGCCTACCTGCCGCGCGGCAAGATCGTGGGGCTGAGCAAGCTGGCCCGCGTGGTGGAATCGGTGGCCCGGCGGCCCCAGGTGCAGGAACGCATGACCGCCGAGATTGCCCAGCTGGTCATGACCGATCTCGAGCCGCGCGGCGTCGGCGTGGTGGTGGAAGCGACTCACTCGTGCATGACCATCCGCGGCGTCCGCAAATCCGACAGCCTGTGTACGACCAGTGCCATGCTGGGTCTCTTCCGCGAGAACCCGTCCACCCGCGCCGAGTTGATGGCACTCATCTACGGCAACAAGTGACACGAGCATGCTTGCGAACTTTGGCCTGCGCTTGGCCTGCGGCATGGCGGCGGCTCTGGTGATCCTGCCCGCCAAAGCCATCAATCCGCGCTTCTTCCGCACCCACTTCCTGACCATCCTCGGGCTGCTTGCCCTCGCCGGCATGCTGCTCAG
>JBFWSD010000002.1:0-22232 GCA_050248575.1 Gemmataceae bacterium | reverse complement strand
GCCCACGCGCTGGAACGCCTCGGGCGGCAGCTTCCTCAAGATCCGCGCCATCTGGCTGCGCGTGATCTCCGCAAGCGCCAGCTCTTCTTCCAGGTCGCGATCGTGATACGCGAGCGTTTGGGCGAACTTCTGTTCGTCGGCCCCCAGCAACGTGGGCTTCTCCAGGGCAATCACCCGCTTCATGCGCTCGGCGTAGACGGGTTCGAAGTCGACGATGTGGCAGACGACTTCGAGCGTGCTCCACTTGCCCGCGATCGGCCGGGCCACCAGCTGCTCGCGCTTCATGCCGGCCACCGCCGCACGCAGGTTCTTCGCCCCTTGAAGATAGCGGTCGATCAACTCGTCGTACGCGGCCATGGCGGAGATTCTCGCTTGGAGTCAAGTATCGAGTCGCCCGACATGATAACCGAAATCGGCCCGCGGGCAACTGTGTTCGACTGCGTGTGACTCACATTGGCGATCGTGGAGCGGCAGTTCCGGGATCTTGGAGCAGCGCCAGTGCACGCATGTTTTTGGCCAGCTTGGCCACTTCGAAAGCGTCCATTCCTGCGATTCTCTCCAAGGGAGAGTCCTTTGGCACTCTCAAGTATGGGTCCGCGCCGTGCTTCAGCAGTTCTTCAACGATCTTGTTTTTCTTGAAAGCAATGGCGCCGATGAGTGCGGTTCCGCCGGCACGCACGTCATTGACGTCGGCGTTGAATTGCAGGAGTAACCGGAGACAGTCTACGGTAGACTCTTTTGCGGCTTGCATGAGATTGCTTTCGTATCCCGCTTCGTTAGGGTCAGCGCCGTGGCGTAGAAGTTCATGCACAACTGGAACGTACTTCTTCTCGGCATGGATAAGCGACACGGAAAGCGGGCTCTGATTGAATTCGTTCAGAGCGTTGGGGTCAGCCCCCGCCTCGAGCAACAACCGAACGCGATTCCTCATCCCTTCTCTGCAAACGACATGCAGGGCCGTGTCGCCGCTACGCAAGTGCTGCGAACCAAGATCGGCGCCAGACTCCAGTAAACGCCTTACAAACGGCTCCGAGCACAGCCGAACCGCTGCGATGAACGGCGTATCGCCGGTTTCCATACGTTGATTGACATCAAACCCACCACTCAACAGTCGATTCAGGCTATCAACGTCACTGTCGACCAGGGCTGACCGGAACTCAGAAATCGGTGACGCCATGGCAACTCCTCGATCTTGACCTCCCGGCCTCTTGTTTGAACCAGGCCGTTATTGCCAGCCGCGCCGGCGGAAGAGGTAGGCGGCCACGAACACCCAGAAGAACGAGAGTATCGCGGCCAGCAACAGGTCCACGCGATGCGGGGCCATGTTGTTCACCAGCGCGGCATGCAAGATGCGCGGCACATAGAACTCGAGCACCAGGTACTTCACGAGCGGCACGCCGAATTGCAAGCTCATGAACATGATGAGGGCCACCACCATCAAATACAGCATCGCCCCCAGCGAGGCGCGGCGCTGCGTCTTGGCCAGGCTGGCGATGATCATCCCCAGCCCGGTCATGCCGATCGCCGTCACGATCACGCTGCCCCAGAAGAACGGCCTGGTCAACACGGCCGGGTTGGAAATGCCCGCGATCAACGCCCCCAGCGCCATGCCGAAGGGCGGATAGAAGAAGAACTTGGCCGCCACGATCTCGATGGGCCGCACCGGCGACAACACCTGGGCCAGCAGCACGCCGCGCTCGCGCTCTTCACACGTCAGTGCGGGCAGCAAGTACACCGAAAACATCCAGAGTGGAAAGAAAATCAACGCCGTGATGAACCAGGTCCGCATGTCGCCGTGCCCTTCGAGCATCGAACTCTGGTATTCCATCTCCACGGGCGGCGGCATGCCGGCGAACACACTCGTGCCGTTGCCCTCCCAGTAGACGATGCGGCTCTTGTCGCGCGTGCCCGGCTCCGGCTTCACCTGGATCAGCGAGCTCTCTTTCGGATAGAAGCCGGGCGACAGCTCGGTGAGGATCTCCACGGGCTGCGACTTGGCCCGGAAGTAACGCACCGTCTCGCGCCAGAACCAGTCGACATAAGGTTTCATCACCACCGGATCTTCGCCCGGATACCAGACCCAGATGCGATAGCGGGGCCGCCCGGCGGCGTCGGTCCCTTCCACGCGCACCTGAATCGCCCCGGCGGCGGCCTGGTAAGCCAGCCGGCCATTCTGGTCGCGCATGCCTTGCGTCCAGTGGCGAAAGCGCACATTGAGCGGTGGACCGCTGGTGGGCCGATTGCGCCGCAGGTGCTCGATCCACTCGGGTCGATTGCCCGGGCCGCCCTCCCAGTAGTCGAGATAGCAAAGCTGCACGGCCCCCAGCAACTGCGTCGGCTCCTGGCTATCGCGGGCAAAGATCGACACCAAGAGCGCCGCCCCCACCAGCAGGAAGGACAGCACAATGGCCCCGCGGTCGGCCAGGTGCCGCCACGCTTCTTTCAGCCAGAGAATGCGAATGATGCGAAAGCGCATGATGGTTGCCAGTGGCCAGTGATCAGACGTCGGTTTTCATCGGGTGATATCACGCCATGGCCACCGCTAGGTGAATTCCGTCCCCGTCAACTTCAGGAACGTCTCATGGAAATTGAACTCGCGCGTCTTCATGGTGGCGATCCTGTCGTCGCTGACGTAGCCCGCGAGCTGGCGGCGCTGCTCGAGGTCTTCGAGATCGAGCACCCAGCGCGAGCCGTCGGCGAGGGTGACGTCGACCATGCGCTCGGCGTGTTCCAGCCGCAGGGCCAGCGGCGTGCCCAGGGCAATCAGCTTGCCCCGGCAGAGACTGCCGACGCGATCGCAGACCTCTTCCACTTCGATCATGTTGTGCGTGGTCAGCACGACGGTCGTGCCCTCGGCGACCAGCTTGCGGAGGATGCGGCGGACCACGGCGGCCGAGTGAATATCGAGGTTCGCGGTCGGCTCATCCAGGTAGAGCAGCTTCGGCTGGTGCAGGAGGGCCCGGGCCAGGAGCAGCTTGCGGCGCATGCCGAGCGAGTAGCCCTTCACGGGCAAGTCCCCCGCATCGGTCAGCTCGACCAGGTCGAGACATTCGTCGATGCGGCTGCGCGGCACGTCGTAGAGACCGGCAAACAGCTTGAGGTTGCGGCGGCCCGTGAAGTCTTCGAAGTGGTTTTCGCGATCGGGGACATAGCCGAAGCGCGGCTTGATCGCGTCCCAGTCGGTCGTGACGTCCTGGCCGAAGATGAGGGCACGGCCCGCGGTGGGGCGAAGCTGCCCGATGAGCACGCGCAGCGTGGTGCTCTTGCCCGCGCCGTTGGGCCCGAGCAGGCCAAACAGCTCCCCCTTGCCGATCTCCAGGCTCAGGTCATCCACCGCCTTGAAGTCGCCGTAGCAGACGGTCAGGGCGTCGAGATGAATGATGGGGGCGTCGTCCATGCGGGTCCTCACGCGGAGTCTGCTTCGATGACTGAGTCAGCATAGCACAAAGATCAGGAAGTGGCAGGCACGGGAACCGCCCGTGTATGATGAAGGGAAGACGAAGCGTGGCTTGCATCAACAAAGGAGTCATCATGTGCCAGACGGTGGTGCTTTCTCTTCTGATCCTGGCGGGCAACGTTCAGGATATCAACGAACCGAAGCTGGTGGGGACGTGGGAGCCGACCGTGATTCGCAAGCTCAATGCCGCCACGCTGCTGCCCGCCGCCGAGACGCAGAAGCATCGCATCATTCTCACCGCCGACACGCTGACCATCATGTACGAGGGCAAGGTGCTCACCAGGGGAACCTACACACTGGCCCAGGGAGGCGTGCTCCTGCTGAAGGTGACCGAAGGCACCGACAAGGGAGTGACCGTGCGCGGCGCGTACGAGTTTGACGGCGATCAGCTCAAGCTCTCGCTGGCCCGCCTGGGGTTCGTGTTGAAGAGAGTGAAGACGCAAGAGTAGTGTCACTCCCGCTTCAGCCGCGCCAGGTAGATGCTGGTCTTGCCCTCGTGGGAACTGTAGTAGCTGATCCAGAGCTGGTCGTCGTGCCAGACCAGGCCGGCGTAGCTGGTGTCGCCGCCGCTGGGGAGCGTGACGGCCGGGATCAGCTTGCCCTTCTCGATATCCATGTGGCAGACCACGGTCTGGGCCTTGCCCTTCTCGATGATGCGGCCGCACGCCACCCAGGACTTGTCGGGCAGCTGGATGAAGTTGGGCCCGCCATAATAGAAGCCGACGTCTTTCCAGATCCATTCCTTGTAAGGAGACTGGCTGGTGCCGATCTGGGCCGTGTTCGGCTCGCCGTCGCGGCGCTGCAGACAGATCATCTTCGCGCCGTCGAAGCGAACGGTGGCCTCGTTGGCGTTGACCAGGTCGAAGTCGGCCGCCAGCTCATACTTCAAACCGTCCTTGGTGCGATAGAGCGAAGCCTCGCGCTTGACCTTCACGGCCGGGTTCTTGTGGTTCCAGCGATAGGCCACGCCGTAGCCCGTGCCTTCGTGCCAGGTGACGCGCCAGAGCCATTGCCAGCTGTCCAGCACGCGCTCGGGCTGCGACCACTCCTTGCCGTCCTTCGAGAAGCAGACGAACGAATAATGATCGGTAAGCGGGTTGCGCGTCGCCGGCACGGCAGCGCCCCCCACGATCATCAGCCGGTCGTCGGGCGTGATCGACAGCTTGGGATCGCGCAGGTCGATGCCTTTCTGCCCGATGCGGGCCGCCGCTTCCCACTTCTTGCCGTCGGTCGACGTGAGCACGCGGATCTGCCCGTCCCCCTTCACATGCGTCTCGGCCTCGCGGAAGCTGAGGAACCAGCGGTCGTGGAAGCGGATCAGATCGGTGAAGGCATTGTGCGGCGCCTGGTCCCAGACTTTCTTGACCTCGACGACCTTGAAGCCCTCAGCGGTAGCGGCCGCGCTCCACGCGAACATGCCGACGATGATGGCGAGCAGATGGCGCATACTGGTTCCCCCTTCGAGTTGCCTACCCGTTCAAGTGGCGCTCATGGTATCCTCGAAAAGTAGCGAATTCCAGAACTAGCCGGGAGCGAGAGAATCCATGAGCCAGTGCGTCCGCATCGTGGCCGTCAGCGATCTGCACGGAGTCTTGCCGGAGATACCCGAGTGCGACCTGCTGCTGATCGCGGGCGACATCGAGCCCACCAGCAACCACGATGTGCGCTTTCAGGCCGAGTGGCTCGATGGCCCGTTTCGGCACTGGCTGGCTGGCACGCCCGCCGGGCAACGCATCTTCATCGCGGGCAATCACGACCTGGTCTTTGAACAGAACCCCGCGCTGCTACCGCGCGACCTGCCCGCGGTCTATCTGCAAGATTCCGGTACCGAATGGCGCGGGCTGCACATCTGGGGCACGCCATGGCAGCCCTGGTTCTTCGACTGGGCCTTCAACCTGCGCGAGCCCGACCTGGTCGCGAAGTGGGACATGATCCCGGCGGGCACCGACATCCTGATCGTGCACGGGCCGCCGCATCGCTATGGGGACGCGGTGCCACGCAAGCGCGGCCTGGACAACACCGGCTCGCCATCGCTCCTGGCGCGGATCGAGCAGATCAAGCCGAAGCTGGTGGTCTTCGGCCACATTCACGAGGGCCGCGGGCAATGGCAACTCGGCCCGACCGTGCTGGCCAACGTCACCATCCTCGACGAGAAGTACCAGCACGTCTACCCGCCCTGGGAATACGAGCTCGCAGTCGATGATTGACAGGAAGGCTTTCTTCGATTTGGCGAGCCGGGAGTGTCAGCTCCCGGAGGAGATCAGCGTTCTTTTCCGGTGGCTGACGCCCCCGCTCGCCAGCTTGAGTGTTCGACATTGGATGTTCAGACCCGAACATCCAGCACTCAACATCGAACATCCAACATCGAGCCAGATTGGCCCGCTTGGTGGTACGGACCGAGGTCGCGGTCGGGAAAACGGAACTTGGCATCATGGCGGGCCACGGCCCGGGCCGCCAGCAAGTAACGCGTCGTGCGCGGCGGCAGACACGCCCGCTTCACATAACGCAGCCCGTGGCGGAGCCGGCGCAGCCAGTTTGGATAGGCTTCTTCACCGGGCGGAGCAATCGGCGGCAACTCCTCGCGCGCGTAGCCCCACGCCACTTCGAAGCACGACGATTCCACCCATTCTTCGAGACAGGGAATGGTGGGCAGCCACCAGTTGGAGGGATCGTCGTGAAGGACGTTGCGATAGAGGAACTCGGCGGCCACGCGGCGGCGTTCGTTGAGGACCTCGCCCTCGACGAGCAGCAGCCCGCCGGGCCGCATCACCCGCCGCAGCTTGGCCAGCGCCAGCAGCGGATCGCGCAGGTGATAGTAGACGCCGCAGAAGAGGACGATGTCGAAGTCGTCAACGCCAAGCGACTCGATCGTTTGCACCGGCGCGTGCGGGAAGTAGCGGGCCTGCGAGCCAAGGACCTCGGCCGCGCGGGCAAAGGTGGGCAGGTCGCCGAAGGGGCGCTGGCTGACATCGTCGGTGGCAAAGACTTCGCGGGCGCCGCGGCGTTCGGCCTCGAAGCTCCACAGCCCGTCCCAGCAGCCCACGTCGAGGACCTTCTTGCCGCGAAAATCGATCCGGTCGAAGGCGAGACGGATCAGCGGGCTGGGCTGCCACGCACCGGGGGTGACCATGCCGTTGCCCAGGTCGATGCGATGGGCCCACTGCAGTTCGTTCATGGAGATCTCCGTCGCTGACTTTCAGCGGGAGTTGAGGGCCTCTTCGACGCGCTGGCGGGCCGCCGCAAAATCTATTGCCAGCACATCATCGACGACGCGGCGCAGCTCGGCACAATGACATGCTTCGAAGATGTTGCCGCGCAGGCGAGCCCGGGCCTGGCGATACCACGATTCCGCTTTCACGATGCCGGCCAGCAGTGTCACTTGCCAGCGGGGCCAGTGTTTTGCGGCATAGGTCAGCAGGGCATGCCGCGTACACAGGTGCAACGGCGCCGTCAGGGCACGTTGCTGCAACGGCTTGAGATGGGCGGCCCGCAAGGCGGGCTCATGCTGCACCGACCAGCCCAGCGCGCGGGCACGCTGGCACAGGTCCACGTCTTCGTAGTAGAGGAAGAAATCTTCGTCGAAGCCGCCGAGTTGCCGGAGGCAGTCGTGGCGGACCAGCAAGCAGCAGCCCGTGACCCAGGGGACCTCGCGGCGTTCATTGCCCTGGACGCGAACGTACTTCCGCCGCGTGCGCGGCCAGGCGAGCCCGCCGAGCACGCGCAGCAAGGTGGGCAGGCGGCCCACCGAATCCTGCCTGCTGCCGTCGGCGTTGCGCAGAGGAAAGCCGACGATGCCCGTGCGCGGCTCGTCGCGCTCGAGCTTGCGGGCCAGCTCGAGCACGCCATCCATGAAACCGTCGGGCAGAGCGATATCGGGATTGAGGACCAGCAGCCAGCCCCCCAGCGACAGCCGGGCCGCCTCATTGATCGCGCTCGCATAGCCGCGATTACGCTCCCAGCGCCGAAGCGACACCGAGGGCCGCCGCCGCAAACGTGCCCCCTGGCGATCAGCGGGCGAATGATTGTCGACCACGACGATCTCGGCCTGGCCCGAGTCGAGTGCGTGGCTGCGCTCAAGTTCTTCCACCAGCCGCGTCGCTTCGTCCCACTGCCGGTAGTTGACGATGACCACGGATAACGCAGGAGTCGAAAGTCGCACCTTGGGCGCAGAGACTTGCCCTTCACGCCGCAAGCGGATCGTCGAGGTCACCGGGGCTCCCTCCCCACGTTGATGTGCGCGACTGTGGAAGGAGAGTATAGCGCGGGAGGCAGCCCAAGGGCAATGCCACAAGGGCCACGAAACACACAAACCATTACCAAGCAATAGATTGCGAAACCTACTTGACTTTATATTACGTTCGTAATATAAAGTGCCGATATGAGGTATGGCCCGGAACACAAGGCGCAGACCAGGGAACGGATCCTCGAGGCGGCAGCGCGTGTCTTCCGCCGCCAGGGCTACGCAGGCACCGGCATCGATGCTGTGATGGCCGAAGCAGGACTGACCGCGGGCGCCTTCTATGCCCACTTCGCTTCCAAGGAGGCGCTGTTCGCCGAGATCGTGCCCCACGCCCTGGAGCAGACGAGCACGTTGACCGGTGCGGACTTCGCCGAGCTGCAAGGGCCAGACTGGGCGCGGGCGGTGGCCCGGCGCTACCTGAGCAAGGCCCATTGCAACCACGTCGAGAAGGGCTGTCCGCTGCCCCCCTTGCTGGCCGAGGTGTCGCGCTCGCCGGCAGCACGGCAAGCCTTCGAGCAAAAACTCCAGGAGCTGCTCGTCAAGGTGGCCGACAAGCTGCCCGGGAAGGAGGAAGAGATGCTGGCCCTCCTGTCGCTGCTGGTCGGCGGCATGACTCTTGCCCGCGCCGTGGAAGACGAGAACGTGGCGACACGGATCCTGGAAGCTTGCCGCCAGTTCATCGATACGAAGTGTGGCCGTTAGCCCGACGCGCCAGCGAAGCGTTAGCCCGACGCGCCAGCGAAGCGTTAGCCCGACGCGCCAGCGAGGGATGGACCAACGATTAGCTTGTTCAAAGAAAGGTGGATGACGAAATGACCGTGGAAACACAGCCCGAACGGGCAGCCGACTTTCCCCGCACGGGCGAAGCCAAGGAGCAGCGCTCTGGCGCCAACTTCTCCCTGGTCAAACTCGGGGGCAGCGACGAGCTGAAACGCTATGGCATTCGCCATCCGCTCAGCCGTGCCACCGTGCACGGCAAGGTCTTCCTGAAGCAGTTACTCGACCTGACGGGCATGGAGATCTCGTTCGGTTCGATGCCGCCGCACGCCGCAGTCCCGTTCCACCACAAGCATCAGGAGAACGAAGAGGTCTACCTGTTCCTCGGCGGCCGCGGGCAAATGCAAATCGACGGGGACATCATCGATGTCGAGGAAGGGACGGCGGTACGCATTGCACCCGAAGGCGTGCGCACCTGGCGAAACACCTCCGATCAGGAGCTGTTCTACATCGTGATCCAGGCTCGCGCCGGCTCATTGCAGCGCTGGACTGGCACCGACGGGCTGCCCGTTCCCGAACCAGTCGAATGGCCTGCCTGACCGGCCTCGGTCATCGTTGCCCACCCGAACGCCGACGAGCGAGGCAAGGTCCTGCTCGTCGGCGTTGCCGCGCTGCCTTCCGCACTTCCGCACCAGACAGCCCGCTTTTTCTTGCCTTACGGGTGTCGGTCCTACAAAATAGACCCGATACGGCCTGGCCCCCAGCACGGTCCCATCGTCAAGGCCGGATTTCGGGAGATAGTGATGATCGAGATTCGCAACCGGTTCACCCGCGAGGTGCTCCGGGTCGTGGAAACCGAACGATTCTCGGGCACCGATCTGAGTGGGGTGGAACTGGAGGTCGCCGACCTGTCGCGCGTCGATCTTTCCGATGCGACGCTGGTGGCGGCCAACCTCGCGGTGGCCGACCTCACCGGTGCGAATCTGCAAGGCGCCAACTTGACGGCCGCCAATCTTATCGGCGCCAACCTCGAAACCGCCAATCTGCAAGGCGCTAACTTGCAAGGTGCGAACCTCACCGGCGCCAACCTTGGCGACGTCAACCTGCAAGACGCCGACCTGCAAGACGCCAACCTGACCGGCGCCAACCTGGAGGGCTCCAATCTCAAGGGAGCCCGGCTGCAGGGCACGAACCTCACCCGCGCTTGCATGGAAGACCTGGAACTGCAAGACGCTTACTACGATCAGGACACCAAGTTCCCCGAGCTCTTTTTCGACCCGCGCGGCGCCGGCGCGGTGCGCGTCGACACCGATGCTCCCAGCGTCAACTTGCGCAAGCAGAATCGACCCAGGCCCTGGTGGCAATTCTGGGGCTGATCCAGGCCCGTCCGTGGGGGCAGGTGGTTCCGTGCGAGTCCCACGGATTCCACTCTGCCGTTTCTCCGAGGTTTGCTGTTGTTCTTTCTGGGTATCGAGACATCGTGTGACGAGACGGCGGCGGCCGTCTTCACCGAAGAACCCGCGGTGCTGGCCAGCGTGGTGGCGTCGCAGACCGACCTGCATGCGCGTTTTGGCGGCGTGGTGCCCGAAGTGGCAGCCCGGGCTCATCTGCAACGTCTCTTGCCCACCATCGACGAAGCACTGAAGCGGGCCAACGTCAAGCTCCACGAGATCGGCTGTATCGCGGTGCTCAACTCCCCCGGGCTGGTCGGCGCGTTGCTGGTAGGCGTGAGCGCGGCCAAGATGCTGGCGGTGGCCCTCGAGGTGCCCTTGGTCTGCGCGAACCATGTGGAAGCCCACGTGTATGCCTGTCGGCTGGCGGCGGCACGCGACATCTTCCCGTGCGTCGGCATGGTGGTGAGCGGCGGGCACACCAGCCTCTTTCACTGTCACTCGGCGCTCCACTTCGAGCTGCTCGGGGCCACCATCGACGATGCCGCGGGCGAAGCGTTCGACAAGGTGGCGGCGCTGCTCGGGCTTGGTTTTCCGGGTGGGCCTGCGGTCGAGCGCGAAGCTCAGGCGGGCAGCCCGACGGCCCACAGCTTCCCGCGTTCGTTTTGGCGCGAAGAGCGGCTCGACTTCAGTTTCAGCGGCTTGAAGACCGCGGTGCTCTATGCGCTCGGGGGTCAGGATGCAGCGCGGCCCGGCCCGCCGCCGCCGGGGCCGGTGCGTGCCAACCTGGCGGCCAGTTTCCAGCAGGCGGTGATTGACGTGCTGGTGGAAAAAGCGCGGCAGGCGTTGGCGAAGACCGGGCTGAAACGTCTTGCCGTGGGGGGCGGCGTGGCGGCCAATCGCCCGTTGCGCGAAGCGTTCCAGACGATGGCCCTCAAGCAAAGGGCCGAGCTGTTCATACCGCCCCTGTCGCTGTGCACCGACAACGCGGCCATGGCGGCCATGGCGGTGGAGAAGTGGCGCATTCAGGACTGGGCGGCGGCCGACCTTGATGCCGAGCCGACTTATCAGCTGCGCCGCTGATTGCCGCGAACCGGGATGGCCCGGCAGACGTCTTCCTCGCAGAGAGGTGAGACAGTTTTTTCTCGGCGCGCTTGCGCAGGCCGCGTGAGTGTTCTAGGGTATTCCAAGAGGAATGCCCCAAGTCAGAGGTGCCCATGGCCTGTCTCGGCGTCCATTTCGCCATTACCCGCGCGCAGATGGAGAAACTGCTGCGCGCCGCCGGCAATCGGAAGCAAGGTGCGGGCGAACGGGACGAGGCCGTGCTCGATCTGGTGCAGGACATCGAAGAGAAGTGGGATGGCAAGAACCTCTTCGAGACCGACAAGGCCTGGGACGGCATCCATCGTTGCTTGACGGAAGACAATACGCCGCGCGGGCGGATCGATCCCCGCAAGGGGAGCTATCCGCTGAAACTGTGCATCATGGGCGGGACGCGGCTCTATGCGGGCAACGACTACTCGGTCAATCTCATCGATCCGGGCCAGGTTGCCGACCTGGCGAAGGCCCTGAAAACGATCGACGAGGAGTGGATGCGCGAGCGGTTTTTTCGCCTCAAGCCCAAGGCAACGCTCTATGCCATCGATGAAGACGAGTTCGAATACGTATGGGGCAACTTTCAAGGGTTGCCCCAGTTCTTCGCCCAGGCCGCCAAGAAAAAGCGCGCCGTTGTTTTTACGGTCGATCATTGAGACCTGAGCCCAGGGATCATCATGCTGGATACTGAATCTGCCCTCGCCATTACCACGGAAAAGCTCGACCTGAGCGGCGTGCACGAGCTGTACACCCAGGGGCTGTGCCTGCAAGCTTATCGCGCGGGCGAGAAGATCAAGCCGCTCCGCGCCTGGCGCGGCGCCGATCGCATCCTGGCGGGCCGCATTGCCTATAACCTCGGTGCGCCGAAGTTCGCGGTGGTCGCGCATCGCCGCGCTTATCGCGAGGCGCCGCACGAACACGAGACGCGCTACTATCACGCCCGCGCCTTGCTGGAACGGTGCGGCCCGCTGCGGGCCTGGCGCTTTCTCAGGGAAACGGGCGAGCTGCCCGAGGCCGAGCCCTGGGTGCGGGCCGACTGGCTGGCGTTTCACGGTTACGTGGTCGGCCGGCTCCGCGATTTCGACGCCGCCGAGCTCTGGCTGGGCCGCGCCGAGTTGCTCGCGCCCGAACGCCCGTGGATCTGTGTCGAGCGTTCCTATCTGCTCGAGATGGAAGATCGCGTACCCGAAGCTCTCGAAGCCAGCGCGCGGGCACTCGAGCTGCGGCCGTGGTATCGGCCCGGCGTGCAGTCGAAGGCGCACATCTTGCAACAACTCGATCGCGACCAGGATGCCCTCGAACTCTTGACCGAGGCGGCCGATCGTATCGAGAGCCTGCCCGTGCTGGCCCAGCTGGCGGCCATCCAGACCGAGCTGCGCCACTATCAAGATGCGCGGCAAACCTACGAGCGCTTTGCCGAGCTGGCCGTGTTGCTCGAGAAAAAGTTTGGCGAGTGGCTGGCGGCGCGTCGTTCCGACACGGCCTATTACTGCGGCGATTGTGCCGCCGCCGCCGAGTGGGCCAAGCAGGTGAAGGAGCCCTTCTTCGAGAAGGTGGCCGAGCTCCTCTCGCGCACGCCGCTCGAGGGCGCGCGCGTGCTGCTCGAGGTCGGCTTCGTGCGGCAGCATCATCAGACCTGCGTGCCCGCCACGCTGGCCGCGCTCAGCCGCTACTGGCAGATGACCGCCGACCACCTCGAGGTGGCCGCCGAGATTTGCTACGACGGCACGCCCGATCACCGCGAACGCTACTGGGCCGAGGAGCATGGCTGGGTGGCCCGCGAGTTCACCGTCACCTGGGACAGTGCCCGCGCCTTGCTCGATCGCGGCATCCCCTTCACGCTCACCACCGTGGA
Source organism: Gemmataceae bacterium (assembly GCA_050248575.1). Lineage (GTDB taxonomy): Bacteria > Planctomycetota > Planctomycetia > Gemmatales > Gemmataceae > JBFWSD01. Next base: position 9,477 of record JBFWSD010000002.1, on the reverse strand, counting down.
GCCGGTGAGCGGGCACATGCAAGCCGTCATCGGCTATGACAGCCGGCGCGGCACGTTGCTCATCCGCGATCCGTCGATGCGCAACTTCACCGAGTTCATCGCCGAGACCATGTTCGAGCACTGTCGCTCCACCGGCCCGCGCGGCATGGCCCTCGTCCCGCTGGCCGAAGCGTCGCGCTTTGATGGCGTCGAGCTGCTGGATGCCGAGCTGTACGATCGCGTTTACCGTTTGCAGCGTGCCCTGCACGTGCACGATCGCGCCCAGGCGGAACAGCACTACGGCGACCTGCAGGCGGCGGCCCCGGGCCATCGTCTCACCTTGCAAGCGCAGCGCCTGCTCGCGGGCTACGACGGCGACCTCACCGAACTGCTGGCCAGCGTCGAGAAGCTGCTCGAGCTGTATCCCGACGACGCCATCTTGCAGCTGGCCAAGCTGCATCATCTGCGCGAGCTGGCCCGGCGCGAGGAGCGCGTGGCCCTCTTGCGCGACATCTGCAGCAAGCCCAAGAGCGACCCGGTCTTCTTCCGGCAATATGCGCAAGAGCTGTCGGTGGATGCCCGCGTCCACGAGCACACGACCTGGCTGGTCAAGCGGGCCATGCGTTATCGCCCGTGGGATGCGGCCAACTACGCCACGCTGGCCAACGTCCGCTGGGATCAGCGCCGCTTCGAGGAAGGAGTCGAGCTGTACCGGATGGCCGCCTGTCTCGACGACAAGGACGAAGGGCTGGCGCGGTCGTACTTCCTGTCCTCGCGGCATCTGCGGCAGACCGACGAGGCGTTGCGGTTCCTGGAGAAGAGGAACGAGCGTTTCGGCGCGCAGTCGAGCCTGCCGCCGCGCACGCTGTTCTGGGCCTACAGCGTGCTCGAGCGCAGCAGCGCGGCGGCGGCCATGCTCGAACAGGCGCTGGCGCGGCGGCCCGACGACGGCGAGCTGATCCTCTTTGCCTCCGACGTGGCCAGCGGGCAGGGGGACTTCGCGCGCTCGGACGCGCTCTTGCAACAGGCGAAGGGGCGCTGCCCGCAAGCCAGCTGGCTGCGCACGGCCGCCAATCTCGAATCGAGCCGCGGCGAACCGGCGCGCGCGCTGGCCCTCTGGCAACAGGTGCTGGAAGCCGAACCGCTCGCCGTCGACGCCAACCGCGCCGTGGCGCGGCTGCTCGCCGAGACCGACAGCAGGCAGGCGGCCCTCGATCATCTCCGCCGCGCCTGTGAACGCTTCCCGCATAACTTCAATCTGCATCAAGGGCTGATCGAATGGCTGCGCGAGGACGGCCCGCAGGCGCTGGAGCCGGTCGTCCGCCGCATCATTGGCATTCATCCGGCGGATGCCTGGGCGCGGCGCGAGCTGGCCCTGACGCTGGTCGACCAGCGGCGCATCGATGAGGCCTTCGCCGAGCTGGAAGAGGCCGAACGTCTCGAGCCACGCACGACCACTTATTTCGCCGTGCGCGGGCAGGTCTGCGAGCACGCGGGCAAGATCGAGGAAGCCAGCGCTGCCTATCGCCAGGCCATCGAGATCTCGGTGGACAACGACTTTGCGATTGCCCGCCTGATGCACACGTGTGCGACGCATGCCGAACGCTGCCAGGCGCTCGCGTTCGTCGAGCAAGAACTGGCCCGGCAGGTGATCTTTGGCGACGGCCTGCTGGCCTACCAGGCGCACGCGCAGGGGACGCTCGAGCCCGACGAGCTGCTGGCTGCCTTGCAGCGAACGCATGCGGCCCGGCCCGACCTGTGGCATGCGTGGTCGGCCCTCATCAATCAGCTGGGCGACATGCAGCGCTTCGACGAGGCGCATGAGCTGGCCCAGCAGGCAACCGAACGATTCCCGCTCTTGCCGCGGCTGTGGCTGGACCTGGCCGCCGTGTGCGGGGCACGCAAGGATCGCGAGGGCGAGAAGGCCGCCGTGCAGCGTGCGTTGCAGCTCAATCCCAGCTGGGGGACCGCGGTGCGGCACCTGGCCGAGCTGCACGATCGCGCCGGCGAGCTGGCGGAGGCACGCCAGCTGCTCGAACGCGGCATCCAGAGTACGCCGCTCGACCAGCTTCATCATGGCTGTCTGGCCGACATTCTCTGGCGGCAAGAAGAGAAAGAGGCTGCGCTCGGGGCTGTGCAAAAAGCCTTGCAGCTCGATCCGGGCTACAACTGGGCGTGGTCGGCCCTGCGCGAATGGTCTGCCCAGCTGGAGCGGCCCGAGCTGCCCGGGCAGCTGGCCCGCGAGCTGACGCAGCGCCGCGGCGGCGAAGCGCGCTCCTGGTTGCTGCTGGCCGAGAACCTGCATGGCGAAGAGGCGTTGCAAGAACGGCTGTCAGCGCTCGATCGAGCCCTCCAGCTCAACCCGCGCTGCGTGGAAGCCTTCGATCGCCGCGCCGAGTTGCTCGCCGGCGCGGGACGGTTCGACGAAGCCCTGGCTGCGTGCCAGCCGGCCGTCTTCGGCAACGAGCCGCCGCTGCAGCTCCAGTCCCGCTCGGCCTGCATCGAAGCCAGCCGGGGCAATCTCCACGCCGCCATCGAACGGATGACCACCGTCATCCGCCTCGACCCCAACCACTATCGCTATCGCGAGCTGCTGGCCGACTGGTATCGCCAGGCGGGCAACGCCGAGGCCTATCGCAGCACGTCCCAGGAAATGGTTCGCATCGCGCCGCAATACGCGATTGCGCACGGTTATCTTGGCGACGCGCTGCTGCAGATTGGCGACACGCCGGCGGGCAAGGAAGCGCTGCGGCGGGCCCTCGAGCTCGATCCCGGCTACGTCTTTCCGACCTTGCTCCTCTTCGACCTGAGCATGTTCGAGCAAGACTTCACCACGGCCGAAGAGATGTTGCTGTTGTTGAACGAGCACCTCGGTGGCGAGTCGACGCAGCGCCGCGCCGTGCAACTGGCGGCCGCGCGCGGCGATCGGCGGCGTGCCTTGCTCGCCTATCGCGAGCTATGTGCGCAGCCGTTGCGCGATATCGAGCAGCTCGAGCGGGCCACCTCCGCGTTGATCGACGCGGGCTGGTCGGACGATACGCAACGCGCCCTCGAAGGGATCATGGCCGATGTGCCGGGCTGCCCGCCGCGCGTGGCCGGCTTGTGGATCGAACGCCGTCTGGCGGCAGGGGACTGGTCGTGCGTCGATCAGCTGCCCCAGTTGCTCGAGCGGGGCGCGCTGGGCGACGAAGCGCTACTGGCCTACCTGCGTGCCCTGTCATACTCGGCAGGCAAGCTGCGCGAAATGAATCCGTTCACCGACAAGGCCCGCAACGAGTTCCACCAGCTCGTCCAGCGTTATCGGGAGCGCCTGCGGGCCAACTCGAATACCTGGGGAGAAGTTGGTTCCGCCTTTGGCGTGGCGGGCGACTATGCAGCAGCCGTCGACTGGATGTCCGACTGGGAGCGTCCCGAACGCAGCGATGTGCCGGGCTATGCCTTGCTCAATCTCGGACTCTACCTGCGCGAGCTGGACCGCAACGCCCTGGCGCGGCAAGTCAACGAAGCCGCCTTGCGACTCGCGAAGCCCGACTCCACGACCCCCTTCAACCTGGTGTGGCTGGCGGTCGAGGACGTGCTGGCGGGCAAGACCGAGGCGGCCCGGGCTGCCCTGGACAGCGTCGGCGAGGATGCCGATGAATACCACCAGTATTTCGCCATGCTGGTCGAAGCACTGGCCGAAGTTCAGGAAGCTCCGCCCGCCGCGCGGCGCGAGCTCTTTGCTCGCGCCCGCCAGCGCTTCGCGGCGGCCCGCGCGACCTTCCCGGCCCTGCCCCACAGGGAGGGCTTGCTGCCCACTTACCGGCGTTTCGTCAACCGGCTCGCCGAAGATTGTGGTGGTATGTGGCCCGGCCTGTGGGCCTGGTGGCGTTGTCAGTTCCCGGGCATTCCGGGCTACGAAGAATAGCCTGTCTCACTTTTCCGCGCGGAAGACGTAGCGGCAGGTGGAGCAGCGCACTTTCTTGCCCGCCAGATCGGGTTTGACCTTGAACTGGCCGCCGCAATTCATGCACGTCAGCAGGATCTGGCCGTCGTCGGGCGGCTTCTTCTTGGGGGCCGCCTTCACCGGGATCGCCTGTGGTGGGGGCGGCGGTGCTTTTGGCGGCGGCGGCAAGCGAATCGCCGGCTTCGGCGGTTCGGGCGGCTTCGGCGGCACGGTGAAGGGCAGCAGCACGCGGTCGGCAGCGGTCGGCGCCAGCGAGCGGAGCAGCCAGCGGGCCAGGCCGATCGCAAAGCCGATGATGCCGCCCGCGCCAAGCGCCAGCACCACAGTGACGACGGCGCCTGCCGTCGACGATTTGTCTTGCAGATGGCGGCTCAGCCCCAGGGCCAGGCCGAGCAAACCTGCCAGCGGCACCGTGATCTTGATCCAGACCAGTGCCAGACTCGCCAGCCCGGGCCGGAGCTTGGCCCCTTCCAGCTGCGCGTCTTGAAAGTTCGTCCCTTCCAGATGTGCACCGAGCAGGATCGCGTCGCGCAGCGTGGCATGTCTGAGGTCAGCGGCGGTGAGGCGGGCTGCGCTCAGATCGGCCCGCGTCAGGTTCGCATGCGTCAACACCGCCTGGCTCAGGTTCGCTTGCCGCAGATTGGCGGCGGGCAGGTCCGCATGATCCAGGTTGGCACGAATCAGTACGGTGTTGGTGCAACGCGCGCCGCGCAGCTTGGCGCCCGCCAGGTTCGCTGCCGTCAGATCGATATTCGCCAGGTCGGCGCCGACGAGGTAGGCGCCCGCCAGGTTGGCGCCGACCAGCGTGTCGCCGTCGAGCGTCAGCAACACATGGCCGGCCGGATCGCGAATGACGATGGGCATGGCTGGCTTCTCGGGCGGGCAAGTCGGCAAGCTGTCGATTTCTTTATCGGCCGCGCGTTCACCAGTATGATTCATACACTACCAGAGAGCCCGACCGCAAGGAGGTCGTTTCGTTCATGAGTGAGTCGACGCGATCGCCCGCACCTTCCAACCCGCTGCGCTGGTTCCCTGAATTCCTCGAACTGGGCCGCAAGCGTCTCAAGCCGCAGGCCAAATTGCTGGGCCTGTCGATGGTCGTGGGGGTGATTGCCGGCGTCGGCGCCATCGTGTTCTACATCGCCTGCGGCCTGGTCGTGAATTTCGCGCTCGAACGCCTGGTTGGCTACCATCCCCCCGGCCCCAAGGGGGAAAGCGAGGTGATGGAGCACACCGAACACGACTTTGTACCCTACATGCTGCTGATCGTGCCCACGGTCGGCGGGCTCATCAGCGGTTTCATCGTCTACACGTTCGCGCCCGAAGCGGAAGGGCACGGCACCGATGCGGCCATCGCTGCTTACCATCATCAGGGGGGCCGCATCCGCCCGCGCGTGCCGCTCATCAAGATCATCACCAGCGCCGTCACGATCGGCACGGGCGGCTCCGGAGGCCGCGAAGGCCCCATTGCCCAGATCGGCGCCGGCTTCGGCTCCTATCTGGGCACCATCCTCAATCTCCGCCCGCAGGAACGACGCATCCTGATGGCGGCCGGCATGGGGGCCGGTGTGGCCGCCATCTTCCGCGCGCCTCTCGCCGGCGCTCTCTTTGCCAGCGAGGTGCTCTATCGCTCGCCCGACTTCGAGTCGGAAGTGATCATGCCGGCGGCGCTCGCCTGCATTTCTTCCTATTGCACGTTCGGCCTGGCCTACGGCTACGAGCCCCTCTTTGCCATGCCGCAAGAGATGAAGAACCTGCTCGTCTTTCGCGAGCCGCTGCGCCTCTTCTCGTACCTCCTGCTGGCCGTGTTCATGGCCGTGCTGGCCATGATCTACACGCGCAGCTTTTACGGGATCACGCACCTGTTCTTTCGCCTGCGCATCAAGCCGCATTTCAAGCCCGCCATCGGCGCCTTCCTGAGCGGGCTGGTCGGCTTCGGGCTCTACTATGCCTTCGACAGCAACGAAGAAGTGCTGTCGGTGCTCTCCTTCGGCTACGGCGTGCTACAGAATGCGATGACCACGTTGACCGCCTCCGAACCCGATCTGCGCATGGCCCTCATCTTGCTCGCGATTGCGCTGGGCAAGATCCTGACCACCGGGCTGACCATCGGCTCGGGGGGCTCCGGCGGCGTGTTCGGTCCTTCGATGGTCATCGGCGGTTGCGGCGGCGGCGCGCTCGGCATCTTCCTGCACTGGTTGTGGCCCTCGCTGGCGCCGCATCCTTCCAGCTTCGTGATCGTGGGGATGGCGGGTTTCTTCGCGGCCGCCGCCAAGACACCCTTCTCCACGCTGGTCATCGTCAGCGAGCTCACGGGCAACTACAACCTGCTCTTGCCCACGCTGTGGGTTTGCTCGGTGGCGTTCCTGCTCAGCGACGAACGCTCGATCTACAGTTCGCAGGTGGAGAGCCGCTCGCGGTCGCCCGCCCACCAGGGCGACTACGTCCGCGAAGTGCTGGCCGGGCTGCGCGTCAACCAGTTCCTGGCGCCGCAGCAAGACTTTCCGCTCATTCATCCCTGGCAGCGGCTGAAGGACGTGGTCGATCAGCTCAACGACACTTCCTATCACGTGCTGCCCGTGCTGGACGGCGAGAATCGATTGCTGGGCGTGATCAGCCTGGAAGAAGTGTTGCTGGTGTCGCAATCGCCGAACCTGGGGCCGCTGGTGGTGGCAGCCGACATGATGCGCACCGTGCGCGCAGTGCGGCCCGACCATTCCCTGGATCGGGCCCTCGAGCTGTTCGTGGAGAACGATCTGCCCGAACTGCCCGTGATTCGCGGCAAGAAAGATCCCTACGTGATCGGGCTGGTTCGCCGCGCCGACCTGTCGGCCACCTATCTCAAGCACGTGCACGGGGCCATGAAGCAAGAGGAGCAAGACTACGTAGTGTGAGGTGCTTGTGCGCGAATCCCTCGCCCAGCTCGCGTCACGCGGCCAGTGCTATCCACTCGGGGCCACGGTCCGTTCCGGGGGCGTCAACTTCTGTGTCTTCTCACGCAACTGCACGTCGCTGGAGCTCTTGCTCTTCGACGACGTCGATGCCGCCGGGCCGGCCCGCGTCATTCGCCTCGACCCCAATCTCCAGCGCACTTTTTACTACTGGCACATCTTCGTGCCGGGGCTGAAAGCCGGGCAGCTCTACGGCTTTCGTGCCGCCGGGCCGTTTCAGCCCGAGCAAGGACATCGCTTTGACGGCACGAAGGTCCTGCTCGACCCCTATGGCCGCGCCGTGGCCTACGGCAACAGTTACCAGCGCGAGGCGGCCCGGCACCCGGGCGACAATGGCAGCCACTGCATGAAGAGCGTGGTCATGGACCCGCGCGCTTACGACTGGGAAGGAGACGTGCCGCCTCGTCGTGCCTTCGGCGGATCGGTGATCTACGAGATGCACGTGGCCGGCTTCACCAGGCATCCATCCTCGGGCGTGGCGGCCGAGCGGCGCGGCACCTACGCCGGCGTCATCGAACGCATCCCGCACTTGCAAGAGCTGGGCGTGACCGCGGTCGAGCTGTTGCCCGTGTTGCAGTTCGATGAGCAAGAGCTGCGGCCCGGCTGCCGCGACTACTGGGGCTACAACCCGGTGGCCTTCTTCGCGCCGCACCGCGGTTACAGCTCGAGCCGCGCCCCGCTCGGGCCGGTCAACGAATTCCGCGATATGGTGAAGGCCCTGCATCGCGCCGGCATCGAGGTCATTCTCGACGTGGTCTTCAATCACACCGGCGAAGGGGACCACACCGGCCCGACCACCTGTTTCCGCGGGCTGGAAAATCGCGCCTACTACATCCTGGAGCAAGATCGCTCCCGCTATGCCAACTTCTCCGGCTGCGGCAACACCTTCAACGGCAATCATTCCATCGTGCGGCGGCTGATCCTCGATTCCCTGCATTACTGGGTGCAGGTCATGCACGTGGACGGCTTCCGCTTCGATCTGGCCTCGGTGCTGTCGCGCGACGAGACCGGGGCCGTGCTGCGCAATCCCCCGATCCTGTGGGAAATCGAATCCGATCCGATCCTGGCGGGCTGCAAGATCATTGCCGAGGCCTGGGACGCGGCCGGCCTCTATCAGGTTGGCACTTTCATCGGCCATCGCTGGGCCGAATGGAACGGGCAGTATCGCGACGTGGTCCGCCGCTTCGTCAAGAGCGATGCCAGCATGGTTGGCCCGCTCGCCTACAAGCTGCGCGGCAGCCCGGATGTCTATCCCGACCCCGACCGCGATCCGCACCGCAGCATCAACTTCGTCACCTGCCACGACGGTTTCACCTTGCACGACCTGGTCGCCTACAACGACAAGCACAACGAGGCCAACGGCGAGAACAACCGCGACGGCACCAACGACAACCATAGCTGGAACTGTGGCCAGGAAGGCCCCAGCTCGGATCCTGCCGTCCACGATCTGCGGCAGCGCCAGATGAAGAATGTCTTCACCATCCTGCTGCTTTCGCAGGGCACGCCCATGTTCTTGATGGGAGACGAGGTGGCCCACACCCAGTCGGGCAACAACAACGCCTACTGCCAGGACAATCCCATCAGCTGGTTCGACTGGGGCCGCGTCGACAAACAGGCCGGGCTGCTGCGCTTCGTGCAACGCCTGATCCACTTCCGCCAGCATCATCGCCTCTTCGACAGCGAACGTTTCTGGACCAGCGTCCCGGAACCCTACGGAGCGCCGCAGATCGCCTGGCACGGCACTCGACTCGATGCTCCCGATTGGGGCTGGGACGCGCGGACGCTGGCTTATTCGCTGCGCTCGGCCGACGGCATGGAACACGTGCATGTGATGTTGAACGCGTTCTGGGAGGGGCTGGATTTTGAACTGCCCGTGCTGCCCGCGGGCCTATGTTGGTACCGGGTTCTCGATACCGGTCTGGGTCCGCCCGATGATTTCGCGGAACCAGGCAGCGAGCCCCCCGTGACCGGCAATGTCTATCGCGTGCGCGATCGAGCGGCAGCGGTGTTGCTGGCCCGCTAATCGCCTTTCGGCCTGCTCACGTTTGGACTATACTGAATCAAGTATGACTCCAATCAAGACATTATCGCTGTGTGCCCTGTTTGAGCAGGACGAAACGGCCTGGCTCGAGATCATGGCAAAGCTGGCTGCCGAGGGCCGCCTGGCGGAAATGGACCATCAAAACCTCAGCGAGTATCTTGCTGACATGGCCAGGAGAGATCGCCGTGAAGTCTTCAGTCGACTCGTAACCCTGCTGGCACATCTCTTGAAGTGGGAACATCAGCCCGATCGGCGCTCCGGATCATGGCGGGGCACCATCGTCGAGCAGCGCCGGGAACTGCGCAAGCTCTTGGAAAGCGGCAGTCTCTATAACCATGCGCTCGCGGTGCTCGAGGAGGCCTACGCCGATGCCCGCAAGCAGGCGGCCGCGGATACGCTTCTCTCACGCGAAGCATTTCCTGGCGAATGTCGCTGGGAACTGGACCACCTGCTCATCGACGACGACGCCACTGCGTGATCTGCGGCCAGCCGCCAGACCGATCTGGACGGGCAGAAATCAGGGCAGACGCCAGTGTTCCAGTCCTTCGTATCGGTCGACC
>JBFWSD010000001.1:0-29087 GCA_050248575.1 Gemmataceae bacterium | reverse complement strand
GTGTTCTTGCCGTACTTGGCCAGCACCGACTCGGGCTCTTGCTTCACATCGAAAGCGTCGCGCACCTTGCTGGACGAGTTCTTCTCGAAGGCTCGCGCGGTGAGGGCGTCTTGTCCGGCGAGGCTGCCCGAGTTGTCAATATCGCGACGCTTCGAATCGAACGACTGCAAGAGCTGCTTGCGGTCGTCCAGTTGTTCGAGGGGCACTTCCAGCTTGAGGTTCTTCATCAGGTCGCCGCTCGGCTCAAAGGGAGCGTGGGCGTTGCCGAGGTAGCCCGTGGGCAGCTTGATGCCGGAGGCCACGTTGGTGGGCACGCCGTTATTGACGGCCCCCTTGAGCCGACTGACGATGTTACCGAAAGCGGGCCGGTCGCCTCTGCCTTCGGGGACGCCGGTGAGCAGTTCGCGCGGATTGTGACCGCCGCGGCCCTCCCAGTTGCGGACGATGGCCAGCTTGTCGGCGATCTTGGCCTGCAAGGGGAGCAGCTCGCAGATCTGCAGCCCGGGCACGTTGGTCGGCATCGGGTTGAACTCGCCGCGCACTTCCTTGGGCGCGTCGGGTTTCATGTCGTACATGTCGAGGTGCGGCATGCCGCCATAGAGGTAGACCATGATGACTGCTTTTTGCCGCGAAGGCGCGCCGGCACGAGCCTGCAAGTTCAAGAGCTGCCCGAGCGACAGCCCGCCGAGGCCGAGGGCGCCAGCTTGCAGGAACTGACGACGAGATACGCCATCGCAAGTGCGGGCCTGTTTGGAGCCGCGGATGGTCAACATGGCCGAGTCCTCCGGAAAAGGTGGGATTCCGGTTGATGGTGGGGAGCGAAGTTATGAGGTGACTTTACCTGGCGTGTGGACCGGGCACGAGGGCATTCCTGGTAGGCACGGGGATTGTCTATGTGTGATTCGTCCGCGGCCGTGGTCCATCGCAATCAATCGAGAACAAGCCCACCCACGGCGGTGGGTGGGCGTTGAATGGATCAAGTTAGACCCATCCTCATTGCAGTCGGCAGCAGTTCGGATTGCAGGGGGGCAATTTCGGATTGCACTGCATCGGCAGCTCGGAGCCCTGCACCTTGGGCCGGCCCGGCAGGCTCAGCAGCTTTTCCAGCTCCGCGCTGGCGCATTCCGGGCATTCGACTTGCTCGCCGTTCATCACCAGCGTCTCGAACGTATGCTCGCACTGCTTGCAAGAATACTCGTAAAGGGGCATGTTCCGTTCTCCTCAAGCGGGAAGAGGGCAGCCCGCTCGCCGGGCAGCCACTTGGCTCATTATAACGATGGAGGCCAGTGAGAAGGAAGCCATCCGCCGAGCGGACGCCTCTGCGCCTCGCCTGGCGCACCTATCTTGCCGAAGGAGACACCCATGCAGAAGTTCCTGTTGATCGCCATGGCGGGAGCAATGGGCAGCCTGTGTCGCTGGGGCGTGGGGGAACTGGTGCAGAAACGACTGCTGGCCAACGTCCTCTTTCCGTGGGGGACTTTCACCGTCAACGCGCTGGGCTGCTTTCTCTTTGGCCTGGTCTGGCCCCTCGCCGAGGACCGGCTGCTCATCAGCAGCGAGACCCGACAGATCATCCTGACGGGGTTCATGGGCGCCTTCACCACCTTTTCCACATTCATCTTCGAGACCAACGCGCTGGCGGAAAGCCGCGAATGGCTGATGGCGGGCGGCAACCTGTTCGGCCAGATCGTCGTCGGCATCCTCTTTCTCATGCTCGGGCTGATCGTGGGCCGATTGTTGTAGCCCGTGATCACGCCAGTCGTTTGCGGACCTTGACGATGACCACGAGCAGCATGGCCAGGGCCATCGCCCAGAGCACCACGGCGTGCAGCCACAACTCATTCCAGCCGGCTCCACGCAGGATCACGCCGCGCGAGGCATCCACCAGCCAGGTGGTCGGCAGGCAATGGCCAATCAACCAGAACACCGTCGGCATCGAATCCATGCTGAACACGTAGCCCGACAGGAAGATGGAGGGGAGCAGGGTGCCCATGACCATCTGGCTGGCGGCCTCGCGGGTGTCGGCGCGGGTGGAGATGAGCAGCCCGCAACCGAGCATTGTCAGCATGAAGGGCAACGCCAGCAGCACCAGGGTCAGGAAGTAGCCCGCGATCGGCACCTGGAAGAAGATCCGCATCAGCACGGTGAGGAAGCAGAGTTCCAGGATCGTGAGCACGAGGTAGGGCAGCATCTTGCCCAGGATGAACTCGCCGCGGCCCACGGGGGTCATGTAGAGCTGTTCCAGGGTGCCGTTCTCTTTCTCGCGGACGATGGCCGAAGCTGCCAGCATGGTGGCCATCATCTGGCACATCACCACCAGCAGGCCGGGAATGAAGAAGTTGGGCGTGCGCGTATCGGGATTGAAGAGGACGCGAGGCCGCACCTCGACGGGCAACGGCCTGTCACCGAGCGCCCGCTCCAGCGATTCGCGCAGGGCCACGGCGTTGCCCACGTTGATGGCTTCCGAGGCGATCGTCGACAGCGTGCCATCGACGGCGACCAGCACCTGAGCGCTGTCGCCCGCTTCCAGCCGCCGCGAATAGTCTTCCGGAATGATGATGCCGACGCGGACGGTGCCCTTGACCATGGCGGCCTTGACGTCGTCATCGCTGAAACCGTAGGCGACGACGCGAAAGTCATCCGAGTTCTCGAAGCGCTTGACCAGGGCACGGCTTTCCTGCGTGCCCGCGCGATCGACGATGATGGTCTTGATGTCGCGCACGTTCAGGTCGAGCGCGTAGCCGAGCAGGAACATCTCCAGCACGGGAAAGAAAAGCGTGAGGAAGAGAGTCTGCGGATCGCGCAAGATGTGCAGCAATTCCTTGCGGGCCACCGAGACGAAGCGTTGCAGGTTCATGAGCGTTCCTCCGCGGCCGTGCGGGCCAGCGTGACAAAGACGTCTTCGAGGTTGGGAGCCGCCGGCCTCAGTATCGCGCCCGCCGAACGCAGTTCGCCGTCGTCGAAGTCGGCATCGAGCAGGGCGTGGATGCCTTCGCCCAGGATGGTGGCCTCACGTACGTGCGGGTGCCGGTTGAGCTGGACGAGCAGCCCGGCCAGGTCGGTGGCAAGGACTTCCACGCGGCGCGTACCGGGCGGCGTCACCGAAGGCATGTGCTTCAGCTCGTTGGGTGTGCCCAGCACTAGCAAGCGCGACAGGTAGAGGTAGCCGACCCGGCCGCAACGGTCGGCCTCGTCCATGTAATGCGTGGTGACGAAGAGGGTGATCTTCTCGCCGGCAAGGCGGAAGAGCAGGTCCCACAGCTCGCGGCGGGCCACCGGATCGACGCCGGCCGTCGGCTCGTCGAGGAAGACCAGCCTGGGCCGGTGCAAGAGGGCACATACCATGGCCAGCCGCTGCTTCCAGCCACCCGAGAGCTTGGCAGCCCGGCGTTCGAGGTAGGGCCGCAGCCCGGTCATCTCGATCAACTCGCGCTGGCGATCCTTCTTCTCCGCGGCCGTCAGGCCATAGATACCGGAGTAGAAATCGATGTTTTCCTGGGCAGTCAGGTCGCTGTAGAGCGAGAACTTCTGCGACATGTAACCAATGGAGGCACGGATCTGTTCGGCGTCGGTCGCGACGTCGCGGCCCAGCACGTGGGCCGAGCCTTCGGTCAGGGGCAACAGGCCACACAACGCCCGGATCAGCGTGGTCTTGCCCGAGCCGTTTGGCCCGAGCAGGCCAAAGATCTCCCCTTGCTTCACACTGAAGGAGACGCGATCGACCGCCGTGAAGTCGCCGAAGCGAATGGTGACGTCGCGGATGTCGATGACCTTGTCGCTGGCGGGCATCATCGCGCTCATCGTTCGGGGCTGGCGGCGAAGAGTGATGGTAGACATTGGACGGACCTTTCCTGTTCAGCAGGGCGAACACTCCATCGGGTCACTGGGGCAGAATGAACACGTCGGCAGCCATGCCCGACTTGAAGATGCCCTGCGTGTCCGCCACGCGGACCTTGATGGCGAAGACCTGATTCCGTCGCTCGTCAACGCTCTGCACGTTGCGGGGTGTGAACTCACTGACCGAGGCGATCCAGGATATCTCGCCGTCGAACTTACGGCCGGGATAGGAGTCAATCGTCACGTTCACGGGCTGCCCGAGGCGAATCTTGCCCAGGTCAACCTCCGAGATATACGCCTTGATCCACAGATCGTCGGCCCGCAGCACCCGGGCCACGGGCTGATTGGGGGCCACCACGTCACCGGGCCGCACGGCCAGCACCTCAACGAGAACCGTCTCCGGAGCATGCACCGTCAGTTCGGCCAGGTTGGCATCGAGCTCGCGGAGCTTGCCCCGCAGCTCGGCCACACGGGCCTCGAGCTCGGCCAGTTCCTCGGAACGCGTGCCGGCCAGCAAGAGCTCATGCAGAGCACGGGCGCGGGCCAGCTCGGCCTCGACCTCGGCAATCTCTTCGGGCCGGCTTCCGGCCAGGGCCAGATCGAGACGGGCGGCCGCCGCTTCACGCTGCCCTTGCAGGCGATGCAGATTGGCTTCGGCAGCTTCGTACTGGGCACGCGAGGTGGCCGTCCGTGCGAACAGGGCACGTTCGCGTTCGAAATCCTGCTTGGCTCGCGCCAGGTCGGCATCGACCACCGCCACCTCGCTGCGTGCTTGCTCGATGACCTGTGAACGGCTGCCCGCCTTCAAGCGGCGGCAGCGTGCCTCCAGCGCCTGAACAGCCGAGGCCGACGCGGCTTTCTCCTCGCTCCGGGCACCATTGCGTGCCTTGTCCAGCTGGGCAAGGGCGGCGGCCAGCCTCGACGAGACCTGTTCGCGCTGCGCCTGCAGCTCTGGGACTGCGAGCGCGACGAGCGGTTGGCCTGCCTCGACCATTTCCCCTTCGCGAACGGCGATGTTGGCAACGCGACCGCCAACTCGGGAGCTCAGTCTCACATCTTGTGTTTCCACCGTGCCCGGCAGGCGAAGGGGCTGCCCGTGGTGTTCGTGGACCCAGAAAAACCCCAGGCCAGCCCCGATTGCGAGGACCAGCCCGGTTATCAACGTTACTCGTTTCCTCAGCGTCACTTGCCACCTTCCTTTCCGACAGATCGTGGGCGGGTCTCTTGCCCGCCATCTTGCCAAGCAGGCCGATCCCCCGGTTCAGACACAGAAAAAAGCAAAAACTTCGGACGCCAGCGACCATGCGGGTAACAACCGAGAATGAACCGATGGGCACAACGGACAAGCAAGGTCTAACCTGAGCTCTTCGCGTCTCTTAAGATGTCTGGTGGAGGCGCCATGAGCGACGATGCCAGCGTGATCTTGCAAGGGCTGATCGACCGCATGTTGCAGGGCGATCAGGTGGCGCGGCGCGCCTTGCTCGAACGCGCGTGCGACCGGCTGCGCCGGCTGGCGGCGCGCATGCTGAACTCGTCTTTCCCCGCGGTCCGCGCCCAGCACGAGCTCGACAGCGTGGTTCATGAAACCTGGTTGCGGCTGGCCCAGGCACTGGAGAAGACCGATCCCCCCACGGTCGCCGACTTCTTCCGGCTGGCCGCCCACAAGATCCGCCAGGTACTGCTCGACATGGCGGAGCGGCAACGCCGGCTCGGTCAGCGCGAGGTTCTCGGCCTGGGCAATCCATCGAGCAACGGGCTGCCCGAACCTGCCCAGCTCACCTATAACCCGGCCCGGCTGGCACTCTGGACCGAGTTTCATCAGAATGTCGATACCCTGGAAGAATCCGAGCGGGCCGTCTTCGATCTCCATTACTATCTCGAGATCCCGCAGGCGGAGATTGCCCGCCTGCTCGAGCTGCATCCGCGCAAGGTCAGCTATCTCTGGATCAGCGCTACCGAGAAATTGACCGCTCGACTGGATGACCTGGAAGGGCTGCTCTGATGGTCGAGAACGAACGTCTCCTGGAACTCCTCGCGCAGTGGGATGAGCAGCGCCGCCTGGGCACGGAACCTTCCCCGGAAGCGCTCTGCCCGGATGATGCGGAAGCGCAAGCCGAGCTGCGCCGGCGTATCGCGCGGCGGCGGCGCATCGAAGAGATCCTCGAGCCTTCCACGCTGGTTGCCAGCCCGGGCTCGCTGCCGCCGGTGCCGCAGCTCGAAAACTACGAGATCCTCGAAGTGCTTGGCCACGGCGGCATGGGAGTCGTCTACAAAGCGCGGCAGCGCAATCTCGAGCGCCTTGTCGCGCTCAAGATGATCCTGGCCGGCCCGCATCTGTCGCCGGACGAGCGGGCCCGTTTCCGTACCGAGGCCGAAGCGGTGGCCCGCCTGCAGCACGACAACATCGTGCGCATTTACGAGATCGGCGAGCAAGCGGGCCACTCCTACCTGGCACTCGAACTGGTCAACGGCGGCACGCTGCACGACTTCCTGAATGGCCGCCCGTTGCCGCCGCGGCAGGCGGCCGAACTGTGCCTCACGCTGGCGCGTGCCGTGGAACACGCTCACGAACAGGGCATCATCCATCGCGACCTGAAACCGGCCAACGTGCTCTTGCAGCGGGCCGAGCCGCTCAGTCTCAAAGAGCAATTCGGTTCGGCGGCACGCCACCAGGCGCACACCGTGCTCAAGATCACCGATTTCGGACTGGCCCGGCGCATGGATGCGACGATTCGCCACACGCAATCCGGCGAAGTGCTGGGCACGCCAAGCTACATGGCACCCGAACAGGCCGCGGGCCGCACCGCGGAAATCGGCCCGGCGGTCGACATCCACGCCCTGGGGGCCATGCTCTACGAGATGTTGACCGGGCGGCCGCCGTACGTTGGCAGCAGCTTGCTCGACACGCTGGAGCAAGTGTGCACGCACGACGTCGTCCCGCCCAGCCTGTTGCAGCCGATGATCCCGCGCGACCTGGAACGAATCTGCCTGAAGTGCCTGCAGAAGCTGCCGGGGGATCGGTACGTGTCGGCGGCCCTGCTCGCCAGCGACCTGCAAGCGTTTCTCGACGGCGAACCGATCCAGGCCCGCGATTTTTCGCTGATGAGCCAGGTGGCCCGGGCCGTCGAGTACACTAGCTACAGCGAGAAGTTTGCCCTGTGGAGCACGGTGGTACTGTCGCTGGCGCCCTTGCCGATCCTGACCACGCTCGTCGTGTACCTGCTCACCTGGGGCGAACCGAGCTTCCCGCTGGTGGTCGCCAACACCACGGCGGTGACCATGGCCCTTGTGCAACTCGTCATGTTGCTGGGCAACCGGGCCAACATGCGCCTCGTGCCCAGCCGCGAACGCCGCCAGATCGTCACTGTCTGGGTCAGCCACACGCTTGCCGGACTGCTGCTCTGGCTGATCATCTGGTATGCCACGCCGGCCGATCAGCCCGGGCAGTTGCTGCTCATCTTTCCCTGCTGGATGGTACTGGTGGCCATGGCCAACTTCGGGCTCGCTGCGGAAAGCGGCATCCATTACGTCATCGGTGCAACTTGCCTCTTCCTCGGCGTGTTGACGGTATTCATCCCATATGCCGCCCCGATGTTGCTGGGACTGTTTGCCACCGCCAACATGACCTTTCAGGGCCTGCTCCTGCGCTGGCTGCGGCGACAGAGCCAGATCCGCGAGGGCAAGAAAACCGCATCCTGAGCAAACATGAAGACCACGCACGCGCGCAGCTCGACCCTGGACTACTTGACCGTGGCCCCCGACCACTTCGAAGAAGGGGCTCGTTTCCCATTGATCTTCTTCCTGCATGGCTTCGGGGCCAACAAGGAAGACCTGGCCGGGCTGGCCCCACTGATCGATCGCACGGGCTACGTCTACGTGCTGCCCGACGCTCCGCTGGCGCTGGCTGACGACCCGACCATGCGAGCCTGGTACGAACGCGGCGGCAAGGAGAGCCCGGGGGCAGTCCGTCATGCCCTGGATCAACTCGAGCCCTTCGTCAACGAGGTGCTGGATCGATTCGAAGTGCCGCCCGGCCAGGCCTTGCTCGCTGGCTTCTCGCAAGGGGGCGCGATGACCCTGCGCTACGGGCTGCCCCGCCCCGACCTGTTTGCCGGTCTGGTGGTCTTGAGCGGCTCATTGCGCCAGGTCGATGCTGTGCGCGCGACGCTGCCCGAAGAACGCACGCAGCCCGTCTTCGTGGCGCACGGCCGCCACGATCCGCTGGTCCCCTTTGAATGGAGCAAGAACCTGGTCGCATTCCTGGAAACGGAAGGCTACACGCCTGCTTACAAGAGCTACGGGATTGGCCACGAGATCAGCCCGTCGCTGGTCGCGGACCTGCGGCAGTGGCTGCGGAGCGTATTGCCCGGCGCGGGGACTTGAGCTGGCCGCGGCTCAAGAAGTCGGAGACGACTGCTCGCCGTTCGCGTTCGACTCGACGGCCCTGGCCGCGGCGGGCAGATTGCTGGGGTCGTAGGGATCGAGCGAGGCGGGCTGCATATCGGGCGCGGTGAGGACCAGCACGCCTTCGGGAGTGAGCGCGAAGGTGTGTTCCACGTGGGCACTGGGCAGCCCGTTGGCCGTCACCACGGTCCAGTGATCGGACAGCACCTTCACATCGTGGCGGCCCATGTTGAGCATGGGTTCGATGGCCAGCACCAGCCCGGGCTCGAGGCGGAAGTCTTGCTTGCGGGCCTCGCGCGCGTTGCGCGGCACGTAGTTGGCCACCTGCGGGTTCTCGTGCATGACCCGGCCGATGCCGTGCCCCACGTATTGTTCCACCATGGTGAAGCCGTTCTGCTCCGCATGCCGCTGCATGCGTGAGGCGACTTCGTGCCAGCGCTTGCAGCGGCCCAGCTCCGTGCGGGCAATCTCCAGCACCTCGTAGGCCACCTTCACCAGCCGGCGTTTCTCCGGGCTCACCTCGCCAATCATCAGGGTCATGGCGGAATCGGCGCACCAGCCATTCAGCTTGCAGGCCGTGTCGACCTTGAAGAGGTCCCCCTCGCGCAGCTCACGCGCGCCGGGAATGCCATGCACCACTTGTTCGTTGATCGACAGGCAGGTGACGGCGGGAAACGGGCAATGCTGACCGGGATAGCCCTTGAAGAGGGGCAAGGCGTTGTGGCGGGCGTAGTGTTCTTCGACAGCCCGGTCGATGTCGATGGTGCGCGTGCCCGGCTTGGCCATGGCGCGGCAAATGCGCAGCGCTTCCACCACGACCTTGCCCGCCTCGCGCATCAAGGCGACCTCTCGCGCCGACTTCAGCTCCGGTGCCTTTTGAAACAATGACCTGAGCACGCTGTTTCGCCCTCGCTGTTTCGTAGCGCCGACTGGCTGTTCCGGGTTTCTACGCTGCCTGGCCGGGCTGGTTCATCGGGCGGGCTCATTTGCCGGGCAGCACTTGCAGCACGCGGGCGTAGATGGTCTCGATGTCCCCTTCGCCCGCGATCTCCTTGAGCAGGCCGACCTTGCGATAGTAGTCGATGAGCCCGGCCACGTTCTCGTGATAGATCTTCAGGCGGCGGCGGATCGTATCCTCGTGATCGTCTTCGCGCTGCACCAGTTCCGTACCGCACACGTTGCACTTGCCGAACACGTTCGGCGGCTTGGTGCGCGAGTGATACGTGGCGCCGCATTTCGGGCAGCTCCAGCGGCCCGCCAGACGCTGCACGATTTTCTCGTCCGCGACCCGGAATTGCAAGACCGCATCGAGGGGCAACTCGTCGCGGACCAGCACCTTGTCGAAGGCCACCGCCTGCACCACCGTGCGCGGGTAGCCGTCCATGACGAAGCGTTCCGGATGGTCCTCGCGATCGAACAGCTCGGCGACGACGCGATTGACGAGGTCGTCGGGGACGAGCTTGCCGTCATTCACGTAGGAGCTGGCCTGCTGACCGGCGGGGGTGCCCGTCTTGATGGCTTCGCGCAGGATATCGCCGGTGCTGATGTGGAGCAGCTTGAGCCGCTCGGCAAGCAGCTTGGCCTGGGTCCCCTTGCCCCCTCCGGGTGGGCCGAGAAGAATCAGTCGCATGGGAGCGCCATGGAGTCTGTGTGATACCCGCGTAGGCGAGGCAGCCCGAGCGGCCCCGACCTCTCTATTATAAGGGTCGCGGCCCAAGGGGCGCCCCCTGGACTCGATTATTCACGGTGATGGAATGATGCGATTTTCGGGCTGCCCGCTCAATCTTCCGTCAGCCCCGGGTAGTTGCGCATGACCAGGTGGCTGTTGATCTTCTGGACCAAGTCCAAAGCCACGCTGATGACGATGAGCAGCCCGGTGCCGCCGTAGAAACTGGCCACGCGGTAGTCGATCCCGAGCCCGTTGGAGATGAGGCTGGGAATGATCGCCACCACCGCCAGAAACGCCGCACCCACGTAGGTGATACGCATGATGACGCGTTCGAGGTAATCGGCGGTGCGCTTGCCGGGCCGATAGCCCGGAATGAAGCTGCCGTAATCCTTGAGGTTGTTGGCCATGTCTTTCGGGTTGAAGATGATGGCCGTCCAGAAGTAGCAGAAGAAGTAAATCAGACCGATGTAGAAGACGTTGTAGATGTAGCCCTGCCGCTGGAAGGCTTCCGCGCCGAAGGCAAAAGCACGCCAGCCCGTGCTGTTGGCGATCCACATGAACAGGAAGTACGGGATCATGAGCAAGCTGGAGGCGAAGATGATCGGCATGACGCCGGCGGCATTGACGCGGTGCGGGATGTACTGGCGCGTGCCGCCAAAGACGCGGCGGCCGCGCACGTGTTTGGCCGACTGCGTGGGAATGCGGCGCTGCCCCTTGGTCATCGCCACCACGCCGACCACGACGCCGACGAAGAGGAAGATGAGGACGAGGAGCTTCTCGAAACTTATGTCGTTGCCGCCGCCGCCGCCCAGCGTGAAGACCGATTCCTTGAGCGCGCCGTTGGCCTCGAACAGGAGCAGCTTGGTGGCTTCGGGGATGCGCACCACGATGCCGGCCATGATGATGAGGCTGATGCCGTTGCCGATGCCATATTCGTCGATCTGTTCGCCCAGCCACATCAGGAAGATGGTGCCCGTGGTCAGCGTCACCACGGCACAGAGGAAGTAGATGAAGCCGTCGTAGCCCTGGACAGCGAGCCCCAGCCCGCCCGAGGCTTCAGGTTTCATGATGTAGCTGACCCAGAACACGGCCTGGATCAGACAGATGAGGACGGTGGCGTAACGGGTATATTCATTGATCTTCTTGCGGCCGCTCTCGCCTTCTTTCTGGAGTTTCTCCAGGGGCGGATACACGCTGGCCAGAAGCTGAAAAATAATCGACGCCGAGATATAGGGCATGATACCCAGGCCGAAGATGGTGCTCTGGGTGAACGTGCCGCCGGAGAAGAGCGAGACGAACGAGAGCAGTTCGCCGAGGCCGCCCGCGGTGGCCCCTTGCATGGCTTCCATCATGCGCTGCTGGTTGATGACGGGCAGCGGCACGTAGAAACCGATCCGGTAGATCACGAGGAAGAGCAGCGTAATGCCGATCTTCTGGGAAAGTTCGGGGATCTTGAAGATGGTGATGAGCTTGTTCATCGTCAGCTCCGTGCCGTGGGGCAGGTTTCCTACCTGCCGATCCGCGCTGGCAGCCCTGCTTGCTGGTGTTACTGGCTATCCTTACCAGTTTCCGCACACCGTGTCATCCCCAACGCGGTCGCGCACCGCCGCTATTTCTTTTCCGGTTGTTTCTTCGGCTTCTTGCGTTCGGGCTTCTTGGGGGGCGGGATGACCTCGGTGGTTCCCCCCTTGGCGGTGATCTTCTCGGCCGCCGACTTCGAAAAGTGATGGGCCTTGACGCTCAGCTTCTTGGAAAGTTCCCCTTCGCCAAGGACACGAACGCCGTCGCCCGGGCCGTTGGCCAGCCCGGCCTTCTTGAGGGCTTCGTGATCGACGGTATCGCCATCCTTGAAGGCGCGGTCGAGATCACCCACGTTGACGACCAAGAACTCCTTGGCCCAGGTGGCGTTGGAGAAACCGCGCTTGGGGATGCGGCGGAACAGGGGCATCTGGCCGCCTTCAAACGAGGCGTGGAACATCTTGGCGCCGGCGGAGGCGTACTGCCCCTTGTGGCCGCGCGAGGCCGTCTTGCCGTGTCCGGAACCGAGGCCGCGGCCCACGCGCTTCTTTTTCTTGCGCTTGTGGACGCCTTGATGGACAGTACTGAGATCCATTGCTCACTCCACGAGAAGCTCGGCTTCTCCGCTGCGTTACAAGGTGACTCCGCGCAGCCGCGCCACGTCTTCGCGCGTGCGCAGCTCGAGCAGCCCCTGGATGGTGGCCTTGACGAGGTTGAGCGGGTTGGTGCTGCCATGCACCTTGGTGAGAATGTCGCGGATGCCGCAAGCTTCGAGCACGTCGCGCACGCCCGGGCCCGCCTTCACGCCCGTGCCCGGGCCGGCCGGCACAAGCACTACACGGCTGGCGCCGAAGCGGCCCACCACGCGATGCGGGATCGAGCCGCCCGCCAGCTGGACCTTCTTGAGCCGACGCATCGACTCCTGGGCGTCCTTGGTCGCCTTCTCGACGGCCGGGGGCACTTCGTTGGCCTTGCCATAGCCCCACGATACGCGGCCATGCCGGTCGCCGACGACGACGAGGGCATTGAAGCTAAAACGCCGCCCGCCCTTGACCACGGCAGCGCAACGGCGAATCTTCACCACGCGCTCTTCCAGCTCGTCGGGCCGCGATTCTCGATCTCGATCACGCTCACGCCCCATCAGTCACTCCTAGAATTGCAAGCCTCCGGCGCGGGCAGCGTCGGCCAGCGCCTTGACGCGCCCATGATACCGGTAATGTCCGCGATCGAAGGCCGCCTTGTCGATCCCCTTGCTCTTGGCCAGTTCGGCCAGCTGCTTGCCCACGTCGGCGGCCGCCTTGGTGTTGCCACCGTAGGCCCCCTCCGTGCCTTTCTTGACGCGGCTGCTGGCAGAGGCCAGGGTCTGGCCGGCCACGTCGTCGATGAGCTGAGCGTAGATGTGTTTCGAGCTGCGAAACACGCTCAACCTGGGCCGCTCGGTCGTCCCCAGCATCTTGCGGCGCACATGCCGCCGCCGCCGCAACTGCCGATGTTTCTTGGTTTTTTGCTGGTCCATGATTCGCTCGCTTCATCAACCGCCGCTCGCGAAGGACTTGCCTTCCTTGCGGATGATCTGCTCGTTCTCGTAGCGGATGCCCTTGCCCTTGTAGGGCTCGGGCTTGCGCGAGGCCCGCACCTCGGCCGCAAACTGCCCTACTTTTTGCTTGTCCGCGCCGCGCACCACGATCGTCGTCGGGTCGGGCAGCTCCACGGTCACGCCGTCGGGCGGCGTCAAGCTGATGGCGTTCGAATAACCAACCGTCAACACCACCGACTTCTTGTCCATGCGCGCCTGGTAACCGATGCCTTCGATCTTGAGGCGTTTCTCGAAGCCCTTGGTAACCCCCTGAACCATGTTGTTGATCAGGCTGCGCGTCAGCCCGTGCAGGGCGCGGTTCAACCGCTCGTCGTTGGGGCGCGTGATCAGCACCTTGTTGTCCTCGACCTTGACCGACATATTGCGGTGCCAGCTCAGCTCGAGCTTGCCCTTCGGTCCCTCGACCTTGATGGTGTTGCCATCGGCCAGGTTGACTTTCACACCCGACGGGATTGCCACAGGTTGTTTGCCGATTCGCGACATGGCCCACCTTACCAGACGTTGCACAGGACCTCGCCGCCCACCCGCTGCTTGCGGGCCTGGCGGTCGCTCATGACACCACGGCTGGTGCTGATAATGGAGATGCCCAGTCCATCGAGCACCGGCCGCAAATCTTGATAGCTCTTGTAAAGTCGGCAGCCGGGCCGACTCAGCCGCTCGATGCGGCGAATGACCCGCTCCCCTTCCGGACCGTACTTCAGATACACGCGCAGGAGTGCGTCTTTGCCCCGCGCTGCCGGATCGGCCTGGAAGGCGGTGACGCCATTGTCGCCGGTCGCCATCCTGCCCACCTCGAAATCGATCACGAAGCCCTCGTCCTTCAGGACCTGGGCCACCTTGATCTTCAGCTTGGTCACGGGCATGTCGACGGCGGGCCGCTCGATCCGGTTGGCATTGCGGATGCGCGTCAGCATGTCAGCGATCGGATCAGTCAACATCGCACTTGGCTCCTTACCAGCTCGCCTTCTTCACGCCGGGGATGAGCCCGTCGCTGGCCATGTTGCGGAAGCAGATGCGGCAGATGCCGAACTTGCGGTAGACGGCCCGCGGGCGGCCGCACAGCCGGCAACGCAGCCGGATGCGAATCCGTTCGCGCGGCGTCAGCTTGACCTTCTCCGGCTCTCGCTTGGCCTTCTCGATCTTGTCGAGCTGGCGCTGAAATTTCACTCTCTTTGCCTTGACGGACATGTCTGTCCCCAAATGACTAATGAGTAATTCCTGATGACCAATCAATGTCCAAAGCCCATCCCCTGATCTCAGCTCTCACGGAAGGGCATGCCGAACTGCCGCAGCAGCTCGCGGGCCTCGTCGTCGTTCTTGGTGCTGGTCACGAAGGT
This sequence comes from Gemmataceae bacterium, assembly GCA_050248575.1. Taxonomy (GTDB): domain Bacteria; phylum Planctomycetota; class Planctomycetia; order Gemmatales; family Gemmataceae; genus JBFWSD01. The sequence goes on along the minus strand of JBFWSD010000001.1, from coordinate 14,725 downwards.
GATGTCCATGCCCTGCGTGAAGGTCACCTTGTCCGGGTCGATTTCCGGGAAGACCATCTGTTCGCTGAGGCCGAGGCTGTAATTGCCCTGGCCGTCGAAGCTCTTCGGATTCACACCGCGAAAGTCGCGAATACGAGGCAGGGCGATGCTGATCAAGCGGTCGAGGAACTCGTACATGCGGCGGCCCCGCAAGGTCACCATGCAGCCCACGGCCTGCCCTTCACGCAGGCGGAAGCCGGCCACCGACTTGGTCGCCTTGCGGATCACCGGCTTCTGTCCGGTGATCTGCGACAGGTGTTCGACCGCCTGGTCCATGCGGTTCTTCTCTTGCAGCGCCTTGCCCACACCCATGTTGACGACGATCTTCTGCAAGCGCGGCAAGCTGAGCACGTTTTTGCGACTCAGCTTCTCGGCCAGCCGACCGACGATCTCTTTCTGGTAACGTTCCTGCAAACGGGCCATTGTCCTCACCTCGTCGACACGCCGGTCGCATCATTGTCGCATTGTCACCATCGGACGCGCACGGGCGTCTTTCTCGTCTACTTCTTGGCGTATGCCTTGCGGGCCTTGCCGAGCGGCTTGCCCGGGTAGGCGTTCTTGCACTTCTTGCAATAGCGTTCCTTGACACCCTCGGCGGTGTAGCGGCGGCCGCCGCGCGTGCCGCGCTTGCACGTGGTGCAGTAGAGCATCACGTTGGAGATGTCGATGGGCATTTCCTTGAGCAAGCGGCCCCCTTGCGGGTTCTGCCGGCTTGGCTTCAGGTGCTTGTGCACCTGGTTGACGCCCTCGACGACGAGCTTGCCTTCGCTGGCCAGCACGCGCAGCACGCGGCCGGTGCGGCCGCCCGCGTCGTCCCCGGTGATGATCTCGACGATGTCGTCTTTGCGGATGTCCATGGTTTCCTCACACCACCTCGGCGGCCAGGCTGACGATCTTCATGAAGTTGCGTTCACGCAGCTCGCGGGCCACGGCCCCGAAGATGCGCGTGCCGCGCGGGTTGTTGTCGGCATCGATCAGCACCAGGGCGTTGCGATCGAAACGGACGTAGCTGCCGTCGTCGCGGCGGGCCGCCCGCTTGACGCGCACCACCACCCCCTTGACCACCTCGCCCGGCTTGACGTCGGCGCCGGGGATGGCCTTCTTGACGCTGGCGACGATGATGTCGCCCAGCCCGGCATAGCGGCGCCGGCTGCCCCCCAGCACCTTGATGCACATGCATTCCTTGGCGCCGGTGTTGTCGGCAACGTCGAGATACGTGTATTCCTGAATCATCGCAGCTACTCCCTCGAGAAGCCCGGCTTCTCGGTATGCTCGGGCCTCAAGCCTGGGCCCGTTCGCCTTGCTCGTCGGCGGTTGCCGCCGCCTCGGGGGCCTTGGTGACCACGCGCACCAGCCGCCACGTCTTCATCTTGGACATCGGCCTGGTTTCCATGATCTCGACCGTGTCGCCCGCACGGGACTCGTTCTTTTCATCGTGGGTGTAGCAGATGGTCCGCCGGCGAATGTACTTGCCATAGACCGGATGCTTGACGAGCCGATGAATCTCGACCCGGCGGGTCTTGTCCATCTTGTCGCTGGTTACCACGCCAACCGCAACCCGTCGCTTGCCTCGTTCGTGAGCGGACATCACTATTCCCTAATGCCTAATGTCTCATTCCTGGTGACGAACCGATGCTACTTTTTCTGGGCCGCGAGCACTTTCTCGCGCTGGATGGTCTTGATGCGGGCGATCTCGCGCCGGGCCTTGCGGATCTCGCTCGGCGTTTCCAGCCGCTCGGTGGCGGACTGGAAGCGCAGGTGGAACAGGTTCTTCTCCAGTTCCTTGAGGGCCAGGGCGAGCTGCTCGTCACCCATGCCGCGATATTCTGAAGACTTCATGTGCTCCTCCGCCCGGTTACACGTTCGGGCGCCGGCCGACAAAGCGGCACTTGAACGGCATCTTGTAGGCCACGCGGGCCAGGCAATCGCGGGCCGCCGCCTCGGGCAGACCGGCGATCTCGAACAGGATCATGCCGGGCCGCACCACCGCGGCCCAGTATTCCGGCTCCCCCTTCCCCTTGCCCATGCGGGTTTCGAGGGGAATGCTGGTCACCGACTTGTGCGGGAAAACGCGGATGTAGAGCCGGCCCTCGCCGCGCACGGAGTGGGTGGCGGTGATACGGCCCGCCTCGATGCATTCGGCGCTGAGCCAGCCCCCTTCGAGGGCCTGCAAGCCGAACTCACCGAGCGATACCTTGTTGCCGCGCGAGGCATTACCTTTTATTTTGCCGCGCTGGCTTTTTCGGTACTTTACTCGTTTGGGCATGAGCGGCATCGCTGCTCTCCTCGAGGTAATCCCCGTTATTGATCCAGACCTTGATGCCGATGTGCCCCTGGGCGGTGGCCGCCTCGGCAAAGCCGTATTCCACTTTGGCGCGCAAGGTGGACAGTGGAATGCTGCCCGCCATGGCGGTTTCCTGCCGGGCCATTTCAGCGCCGCCGAGCCGCCCCGACATCTGTATCTTCACACCCTTGGCCCCCGCTTCCATCGTCTGATCGATGGTCCGCTTCATGGTGCGGCGGAAGCTGGCCCGCTTCTCGAGCTGCTCGGCGATGTCCTCGGCGACCAGCTGCGGGTCGACTTCCGGGCGGGCCACTTCCATCGTCTTCACTTCGATGTGGCGATGGGTCAGGTCTTCCAGATCCTTGGTCAGCTTGTCGACTTCCTGCCCCTTCTTGCCGATGATCATGCCGACGCGGTTCGAGTAGATGTAGACGACGACCTTCTCACGCGTGCGATCAATGCGGATGCGCGAGATGCCCGAACGGGCGTAACGCTTCTTGATGTAGTGGCGGATCTTGGTGTCTTCCACCAGCAGTTCGGCGAAGTCGTGCTTGGTCGCGTACCACTGGCTGAACCAGTCGAACATCACGCCGACGCGGAAGCCGGTAGGTCTGACTTTCTGCCCCATGGATTCCTCAACTCAAATAGTCGCTCGGGGACAACGAACGGTTTCGCAGTCCCGGGTGCTGCCCGCATGGCGTCAAGGCAGTGCGGGCCGACGTCTCATCCCTCTTCCTCGGCGTGGGGGTCGGCCACGGTGATGTGGATGTGCGACAGGCGGCGCTGGATCAGGTAGGCAGTGCCGCGCGCCCGCGGCATGATGCGCTTGAGCATCGGCCCGCCGTCGACGCGCGACTCGACGACGACCAGATCGTCGATGTGCCGGGCGCCCCTGTCTTCGGCATTGCCCAGCGCGCTCTTCAAGACCTGCTCGAGCAGCCTGGCACTCTTGTTGGGCAAGTAGCGCAACAGCTCGAGCGCCTCGTCGGCGCGACGGCCTCGGATCATGGCCGCGACCGGACGGATTTTCCGCGCCGACATGTCGGCAAACCGATGCTTGGCCTTGTACTGGACAGCCATCCTGTCATTCTCCACATGAAGCCGGGCCCGACCCGGCGTTGCGTCATTCAGTTCCGGGGGCAGGATTTGAACCTGCGACCTCCAGGTTATGAGCCTGGCGAGCTACCACTGCTCCACCCCGGGTTGTGTTTCCTACTTGCCAGGCGGGCCGGCGGCAGCCTTCTTGCCGCCCGAGTGCCCCTTGAAGATCCGCGTCGGGGCGAACTCGCCCAGCTTATGCCCCACCATGTCCTCGGTCACGAACAGCTTAATGAACGACTTGCCGTTGTGCACCAGGAAGGTGTGGCCGATGAAGTCGGGCACGATCGTGCAATCGCGCGACCAGGTCTTGATCGGCTCGCGCTGCGGCGATCGTTCCTGCTTCTCGACCTTGGCGAGCAGCCTCAGGTCGACGTGCGGGCCCTTCTTCAACGAACGACTCATGCTCCACCACTCCCGAAATTTCGGAAATAGTTACTATAAACGCCGGAGCGGCCTTCGGCCAGCTCACCACAAGGTTTTTGCCTCAGCGGGCCGTGTAACGCGGGCCTGGCCGACGCCGCCGAATGATCGCCGAGTTCGACGGTTTCCGCTTCTTGCGCGTCTTGCCGCCCTTGGCCAGCACGCCGGTCGGGCTGCACGGATGGCGGCCGCCCGAGGTGCGGCCCTCGCCGCCCCCCATCGGATGGCTGACCGGATTCATCGCCACGCCGCGATTGTGGGGCCGTCGCCCCTTCCAGCGCACGCGGCCCGCCTTGCCGATCTTGATGTTCATGTGGTCGGCATTGCCCAGCGCGCCGATGGTAGCGCGGCATTCCGAGTTGATACGCCGCACTTCGCCCGAGGGGAGCGTGATCTGGGCCCACTGGCCTTCGCGGGCCGTGAGCGTCACGCTGGTGCCGGCCGAGCGGCAAAGCTGGCCCCCCTTGCCCGGCTGCATCTCCACGTTGTGGATCGACATGCCGAGCGGGATGCGGCGCAGCGGCATGCAGTTGCCCACGCGCGGCTCGACCTCTTCGCCCGAGATGATCTTGTCGCCGGCCTTCAAACCTTCGGGGGCCAGCACGTAACGCTTCTCGCCGTCCTCGTACTTGAGGAGGGCAATACGCGTGGAACGATTCGGATCGTACTCGATGGCCTCGACCTCGGCCCACGAACCATCCTTGTTGCGCTTGAAGTCGATGAGGCGATACATGCGCTTGTGGCCGCCGCCCCGGAAGCGCGTGCAGGTGACGCCCTGGTTGTTGCGGCCGCCCTTCTTCTTGAGCGGCTTGACCAGCCCCTTTTCGGGCTTCTTCTTGCGGTCGGTCAGCTCGGCAAAATCGCTGACGCTGCCCTGGCGACGCCCGGGAGTGGTCGGCTTGTAGTGTCGAATACCCATGCTTCACCTTCCCATCGGCTGGGACCCGGCCCTGGCGGGCCAGCTCTCAGAAGAACTCAATGCGATCTTCCTCGTGCAAGGTGACGATCGCCTTCTTCCAGTTGGGCAGCTTGCCCAGGCGGAAGCGATAGCGGCGCGTCTTGCCGAGGCGGTTCTGCGTACGAACCTTCAAGACCCGCACGCCGAACATGTCTTCCACGGCATCGCGAATCTGCTCCTTGGTCGCCCACAGGTTGACCTGGAACGGATAGGCGTTGTGCCGCGTGAACTGGTGCGTGCCCTTCTCGGTAACGAGGGGCTGGAGCAGGACCTGATGCGGGTCGAGCTTCGGCCCGCGGTCCTTGCGGCGAACCTTGGTTTCATTGGGCTTGGCCATGACAGTCTTCCTTCGCGGAATCAGGCTTTCGCCTTGGCTTTCTTGTTCTGGCGAAGTTCTTCGAGGGCGGCCTTGGTGAGCAGCAGCCTCTTGTGTTGCAACACCGTGTACGCATTCAGCTGGGCGGCCGGCGACACCTCGACGCCCTTCAGGTTGCGGGCCGACTTGTAGACCTTGTCGTCCTGCCCGGCGGTGCCGATCAGGCAGGTGGTGTTGTCGAGCTTGAGAACCTTGAGAACGCCAGCCATCTTCTTGGTCTTGATCTCTGCCAGGGCGAGCTCGTCGATGACCACCAACTCCTTGTCGAGCACCTTGCTCAAGAGAGCCATGCGGGTGGCGGCCCGGACGGCCTTCTTGGGCAGATGGTATTCATAATCGCGCGGCTTGGGGCCCTTGGCGGTGCCGCCGCCGCGCCGTTTGTTGGTGCGGCGGGTACCGGCTCGAGCGCGCCCCGTCCCCTTCTGCCGGAACAGCTTCTTGGTGGAGCCCGCCACTTCACCGCGGCGAAGCGTCGAATGGGTGCCGGCCCGCTGGTTGGCCAGGTGCATCAGCACCACATCATGAAGAAGCTGCTTGTTGATCTTGCCCCCGAAGTCGGCGGGGTCGATCTCGACGGTGCCGACCGTCTCGCCCTGCCCGTTGAACACGTCGACCTTGACCGGCCCTTGTTCTGGCGTTTTTTCTTCAGCGGCCACGTCAGTTACTCCCGAACCGAGAATCAATCAGACATCCGTCCCGGCTTGGCTAGGCCCCGCCGGGCGTATCCCTGGCATCCGTGCGGTTATGCGTCAGTTTTGCGGTAATCGCGAGCGGCACGTAGCCCGATGGGGCGGGCACGTGTCGGCTCATTATCTTATGGAGAGCGGCGTGAGGAGGAAGGGCTCACTTGAGGGTCTCAAGCTCAATTTCCCGCGGCAGACAGCACCCGGATCTTGATGTCCACACCGGGAGGCAAGCTCAGCCCTTTGTTGAGGGCCTCGATCGTCTTGCCGGTCGGCTGCAAGATGTCCACCAGCCTCTTGTGCGTACGAATCTCGAATTGCTCGCGCGATTTGCGATCGATATGCGGGCTCCGCAACACCGTGTAACGCTCGATACGCGTTGGCAACGGAATCGGGCCGTGCACGATCGCTCCCGTGCGCTGGGCCGTGTCGACGATCTCATGCGCCGTCCGGTCCAGGATCTCGTGATCGTAGGCTTCCATTCGAATCCTGATTCGCTCGCTCAGCCCTGCCACCAACCCTCCTCGCGTTCACACACGCAAATCCTGCGAAAAAGTAGAAAGATGATAACGTAGTTGTGGCATCAGGACCTGTCAAGAGGGGATTCATGGATTGCACATTTCCGATTGCCGATTGCAGACTTGATCTGCAATCGGCAATCATCAATCTGCTATTCTGTAGATCAGCGTCCCCTTCTGTGCATCGTAGAGATACACGACGCCGTTCTCGCCGCCGGCGGCCACCAGGTTGCCGTCGGCACTCACGTCCACCGCGTAGAGATAATCGTCCGTGCCGCCGAAGCTGCGGAGTTGCTTGGGCTGAAAGTAAGGTGTGTAGTAGTTGCTGGCCTTGGTGATCTCTTCGAGTAACAGAATCCGCACGGGCTGCTGAGCCCCGGCGCTGACCAGTTGCCGGCCGTCGCCGATGAAACGCACGCGGCAAGGGGGCTCGTCGTGTTTGACCGACATGATCGTGAGTTGCCCGCCACCGCGATTGATCCGCTTCAGTTCTTCCCCCGTCGCCACGTCCCAGAAGCGGATTTGCTTGTCGATGCCGGCGCTGGCCAGGAACTTGCCGTCGCCGCTCCAGCTCACGTCGAGCACATGATGGCTGTGGCCTTCGAGCTTCTTGAGGAACTTGCCCGTTGCGACCTCATGGATGCGCACGGCCAGGTCCGCGCCGGCGCTGGCGATGTTCTTGCCGTCCGGGCTGAAGCACAGGCCCAGCACCGTATCGGTGTGAGCTTGCGGGATGCTGGATACCTTCGAGCCGCTGGCCGTGTCGAAGAGGTCGATCGTGCCCGCCACCGTGGGCGTGCCGCCACCGACGGCCAGGAGCTTGCCGTCGCGTGAAAAAGCCAGGGCCACCACGCGATCGGCAAAGCCCGTCAGCCGGTGCTTGATGGCGCCGCCCGCCGGATCCCACACGACGGCCTCGCGAAAACTGCCACTGGCAAGCAGCTTGCCCGTGGGATCGAGGGCCAAACTCTCGACCACGCCCAGGTGGGCGGCAGCCACTGCCTTGCCTTCCTTGTCTTGCAGGCGTGGATCGACCAGGGGGCGGCGCGGCGTGCCGGTCTTGAGGTCGTGCAGCACGACCTGGTTGGCGCGGGCAACCGCAATGAAGTCGGTACCCAGCGCGAGGGCACGCACGAACTGGACCGTTGCCGCCGGCACGCGAACGCCGGTGCGGTCGGCCGTCTGGGGGGTCGAAGACGGCCTGGCCCCCTGGTCGATCCACTTCTGAATGATCGCCACCTGCGCTTCGTTCAAGGGGTCTTCCTTGCGCGGCGGCATGCTCGGCTTGTCGACCTTGCTGATCAACTTGAAGAGCAAGCTGTCGGCTGACTTGCCGGCGACGAGGGCCGGTCCGCGGCGGCCCCCTTTCATCAGCCCGTCGTAGGAGCCCAGGTCAAGGTCGCCTTTCTTCACATTGCCCGAATGGCACACCAGGCAGCGTGCCTTCAGGATCGCCTGCACCTCGGCATAGGAAACGTCCTCGGCCGACACCGCCTGGCTCGCATTCAGCAAGCAACCCAGTGCGAGCAGGAAGCAGCCGGATAGCGTCGCGGTTTTCATTCTCGAATCTCCGTTCTCAGCTACACATCGGTGCCCATATTCGCCCGCGGGCGTCTGTGACTAATGGTTGAACGAGAATTCCTTGCTGTTCAGCAGGGCCCAGAGGACATCGCCCCAGCCCTCGCTGGGATCGCGGGCATCTTTCTTGTTGGCCAGGTACTTCTGCACCAGGGCCACTTCTGCCGCGTTCGGCTCGCGGGCAAAGAAGCCCAGGTAGACCTCCTTGATCTTGTCCAGGTCGGGCCGCTCGTCCGCCTTCAGCTTGGCGGCCCGGGCTGACAGCTTCTGCCGGATCTGCGCCGAGTTCAACAGGTGGGCGCGCTGGGCAAGGGTCGTGCTCGTCTCGCGCTCGCATTCGCAGGCCGAGTCGCGCTTCGGCTTGCCAAATACCGACAGGAAGTAGGACGACACGAACACGTCGGGCAGATCGATGGCCCGCGTGCCAGCCGGGAACTTCTTGCCCCCCATGGCCGTGAACTCGGTCGGGCTGTCCGTCACCTTGTCGATCGCATCGAGCAGCACCTCGGCCGACATCCGCCGCGGCACGAACCAGGCGTGGTTCCTCACATCCTGGCGGTTGTGTTCGTTCGACTGGCAGCTGAGCTGATACGTGGCACTCGTGCAGATCGTCCGGATCACGTGCTTCAGATCGAACTTGTGCGCGACGAAATCGCGGGCCAGGGCGTCGAGCAACTCAGGGTTCGTGGGCGGATTGGTCACGCGCAGGTCGTCGAGCGGCTCGACGATGCCGCGGGCAAAGAAGTGCCCCCAGTAGCGGTTGACCAGCGTGCGGGCAAAGTACGGATTGTCGGGCCGGGCCATCCAGTCAACGAGCTGATGGCGGGGATCGTCCTTGGCGGCGATATCGAGGGGCGGCCCGTCCAGCACACAAGGCTTGTCGAAGACGCGGCCCTGCGGATCGGTGAGCTTGCCTTCGGCGTTATAGCTGACCATCTGTCCAAGGCGGGGCGATTCCCGTGTCGGGCCGAACTTGCCCTCCTTGTTCGGCGCCAGCCATTGCACCCGGCCATAGAAGCCGGCCAGGCCCCAGTAGTCTTCCTGGCTCCATTTCTCGAACGGATGATGATGGCAGCGGGCACACTGGATGCGCGTGCCCAGAAACGCCTGGGCCGTGTCATCCACGAGTTGCTCGGGGGTCTTCAGCTCGAGATACCACAAGATCTGCGGCCTGGCTTCCTTGCCCGAAGTGTGGCCGTCGGTGGTGATCACGGCCCGCACGAACTGATCGTAGGGCATGTTGTCGGCCAGGCTCTGGCGGATCCAGGCCTGGAAGGCATCGGCGCGATCGGCGGGGGTATCGAGATGGGCATCCTTGCCGCCGCGCGGCTTGTTGTCGCGGCCGCCACCCTTGAGGCGGAGGATGTCGCCCCACTTGAGCGTGAAGTAGGCCGCGTATTCCGGCTTGCTCAGCAGCGTGTCGATGAGCTTGTCGCGCTTCTTCGGATCGGGGTCGGCAATGAACCGGGCCGCCTCTTCCGCCGTGGGCAGTGTGCCCGTGATATCGAGCGAGGCGCGGCGGAGGAACTCGCCGTCGCTGCACAGTTCCGAAGCGGGCACTCCCAGCTCGCGCAGCCGCTTGAAGACATGCTCATCGATGAAGTTCCGCGCCGCGGGCAAGACCAGCTTGTCCGCGGGCAACTCCTGCGGCATGGTCGCCCGGAACAGGGTGACCAGCCCCTGGTAGCGGATCATGATCGAGCCGGCGCCGGTGCGTTCGAGGGCTTGCACCTGCCCGCGCTCATCCACCACGATCATCTCTTCATCGTTGGTGCGGAACTCGGCGCGGGGCGTGACGTCGCGGGCCGAGCCATCGCTGAAGTGGGCCGTCACCGCGAGTTGCTGGCTGCCCTTCAACTCGAGGGTCCGCTTTTCCGGGAAGACCGACAGCCGGACAATGCGTGGATCGTCGGGCTTGCCATACGGGGTGCCGCCCGCGATCCAGCGCAGCAAGAGGCGATACTCGGCCGAGTCGGGCTGGAGCAGCTTGCCGCCGCCGTGGCCGATCGCCCCTACGGGCTTGACCAGCAGCAGGCTGAGTGCAGGAGCGGAGGGCATGACGCGGCGGCCCCGCCCTTCACGCACCAGGGCGTTGTAGTCGAGCTTGGGATCGAAGCCGAGCAGCGACAGCTTGAAGCCGTTCTGCCCGTCGGCCTTGCCGTGACAGCCTCCCGTGTTGCAGCCCAGCTTGGTCAGGACCGGGATCACTTCATTGACGAAGTTGACGGGCCGGTCCCCCTTGGTGCCCGACACCTTGACCGACAGCGGGAACGACTTGCCCGCGGCCTCGATGATGATCTGCGTCTGGCCGTCGCTGACCGGCGTGACCAGGCCGCGCTCATCGACCGTGGCGACCCTGGCATCGGCCCCCCGAAAAGTGGCTCGCGCCGTCAGGTCTTGCTGTTTGTCGCCGGCAAAGTGCCCGGTGACGACGAGCTGGCTGCCGTCATCGATGCCGTCGAGGAGCACCTTGTCGGGCTGGACCGAAATGCGCTCGGGAGCCTCGGCCCGGGCAGGGGTTGCCAGGGCGAAGACGAAGAGAATGCAGGTAAGCCGTTTCATGATTCCCCCACTTTCGAATCCCTCGCTTGCGCGTCGGGCTAACGGCCCTCGGCTTGCGCGGCCCTCGTTCCCACGCTCTGCGTGGGAACGCACCACTTCGCCGCTCTGCGGCGAGTCAGAAAGAATCCAAGAAGCCGGACTTCTTGGGATTCCGGATAGCCTCTCAGAACAGTTCTTCCACCTTTTCACGCTGTTCCAGGATGTACTGGGGCCGGCCGAAGTTGTCGGGCACCTTGATCTCCGCGTCCACGCCCAGCAACTGGTAGAAGGTGGCGAACAGGTTCTGGATCGTGTAAGGCTTCGAGCGGCTGATATCGAAGTCGCCGCGGCTGCCCGTGTTGCCGATCAGCTGCCCCATCTTCAGTCCGCCGCCGGCCAGCTGCACGAAGCCGGATTGCGGGTAATGATCGCGGCCCGCGTTCTTGTTCACGCGCGGCGTCCGCCCGAACTCGCCGTACACGGCCACCAGCACGTCCTTGTCGAGGCCGCGGTCGTACAGGTCGCTGATCAACGCATGGATCGACTGGTCGTAGTGGGGCAGGATCTTTTCCTTGAGCGTCTTGAAGTTGTCCTTGTGCGTGTCCCACAGGTTGTTGCCCGGGCCGTAGGCGGTGATGCACGAGACGCCCGCTTCGGCCAGCCGCAAGGCTTGCAGCAACGTCACGCCGCCATACTGGTGCTTGCCGTACTTCTCCTTGACCTTGTCCGACTCCTTGTTGAGATCGAAGGCGTCGCGGATCTTGGTCGAGGTGAGCATCTCGAGCGCCTTGTCGGTGAAGGTGTCGGTGGCGCGGAGCTCGCGGCTGGCGTCGACATCGGCCCGCAGGCGGTCGAGCCCCTTGAGCAGGTCGACCTGGTCGTCGGGGATGCCCTTCGAGGCACGCAGGTCGTTCATGAGGCCGCCATTGGGCGTGAAGGCCGCGTGGGCTGGCCCGAGGTAGGCCGGGCCGGCATCGAACGACATGCTCACCGAAGCGGGCAGCCCTTCGGCCGCCTTGCAGAAGCGGCTTACCACCGACGTGATCGCGGGCCGCTTCGGCATCACGCCGCCCGCAAAGCCGCACGACGCCTCGTACAGGCTGTGCCCGGAGGTGATCGTCTGCATGCCGTTGAGGATCGCGTAGCGATGCGCGATCCTGGCCTGCATGGGCAGATGCTCGCTGACCTTGATGCCGGGCACACTGGTATCGATCGCCTTGAACTCGCCGCGGAACTCGGCCGGGGCGGCCGGTTTCACGTCGAACATGTCCGACTGGCTGGCGCCGCCATTCAGATAGATGATGATGACCGACTTGTTCGGACGCGCCGGCTGGTTGGCGGCTGCCCGCAGCCGGAACACGTCCGCCAGCGTCAGCCCGCCGAGCCCCAGCGCGCCCACGCGCAGGAAGCCGCGACGCGAGATCCCGTCGCAATGCCGGTACGTCTTGCCCGATGCGATCGTCAACATGGCACACCTCAATAGAGTCCGTTGTCGGTTGTCAGTCGTAAGTAGCAATCAGGAGGCAGAGGCAGGTTCATTCAAGGTTAGTGGCGTGATCACTGGCAGCGAATGTATCTTCTCTGGCCTAGCTTGCTCACGGGCCACTGGTCGCAGGCACATCCCACAATCTCACGGTCTGGTCGTCGCCGACGGAGACGATGGTCTTGCCGTCGGGCGAGAAAGCGATGGCGTTGATGTTGCGGTGGTGGCCCGCGAAGGCGGCGATCTCTTCGCGCGTCTTGGCGTCCCACAGTTTGAGGATCCCTTCGGTGTCGGCGCTGGCAAGCAGGCTGCCCGTGGGGGCAAAGGCCAGCCCTTCCACTTTGCCGTGGTGGCCGAACAGGGTGGCCAGTTCTTTGCCGGTGGCCGCGTCCCACAGCTTCACGGTTTGATCGTCCCCCGCGGAGGCGATCAGGCTGCCGTCGGCCGAGTAGGCCAGCCCCAGCACGCGGCGGGCATGTTGCAGGAAGGGCCGGGCCTGATTCGTGACCAGGTCGAAGACCTTGATCGGCTCGCTCTCGCAGCCCGCGGCGATCACCGTCTCGTCGGGGGAGAGGGCCATCGACCAGATGCGGCCGATGCGGCCCGTTCCCTTGCGCCCCTTGAAGATGATGCGTTCGCGGTCCCCGGCCAGCTCGCGAATCCGCACGGTCTTGTCCAGCCCGCCGGTGACCAGGAACCGCCCGTCGCGAGTAAAGGCCAGGCAGGTCACCGGCGCCCAGGCGTTGGGGCCATCCTGCGAATCATCGATCAACTGCTCGGTCTTGCTGGCGGCCAGGTTCCACAGCCTCACCGTGCGATCGTCAGAGCCCGAGGCCAGCAGGTTGCTGCCAGGATGGAAGCAGACGGAGCGAACCGGGGCCGTGTGCCCTTCGAGGGTGGCCTTCAACTTGCCGCTGGCGACATCCCACAGGCAGATGTTGTTGTCGAACGCTCCGGAAGCGACGGTCTTGCCGTCCGGCGAAAAGGCGACACAGGTCACATACTTGGTGTGGCCCCGCAAGGTGGCCCGCGGCGCCTGGTAGCGCGGGGCCAGGGGCCGCGGCGCTAGCAAGGCGGGCAAGGGGGACGCGACCGCCGAGAATCCGCGGCGCAGATCGACCAGCTTGCCGTCGCTCAATCGCTTGAGCTCGACGCCCGCGCCGGCGCGGACTTCCACATGCGTCCCGTCGACGCCGTTGGCCAGGCTGACGCGAGTCTGCTTCGCGCTCACTTCGGCATGGGGCGTCACCAGCAGCATGGGCTGTTCGACGTCCGCGATCACGAAGCTCTCGTCATCGAGGATGACCTTCCGCGCCGGTGCGCCGTTGTACTCGGCGTAGGCCGTGCCCGCACCGACCTCGAGACGGCTCTCGTCGGGGAAGACCACCACGGCGCGGCCTCGTTCGCCGGCCACCTGGATGCCTTGCCCGGAGAGCATTTCTTGCCCGTTGTGGGCAGCCACCTTCAGGTTCTGCAGGAGCAGGAAGACCTCGCCTTCGACCTCTTCGATGCGGGCCGTGCCGTGCGCCTGGACCGGGCGTTCCGACAGCGAGAAGACAAGCACCGCGGCCAGCACGACCGAAGCGGCCAGCCCGGCCGCCCAGCCCAGCCGGGCACGCAAGCGGCGGCCGCGCGGCGGCAGGGCGGCACGTTCCTGGAAGTCGACCACGAAACGTTCGCTGCTCGTTTCCGCTTGCAGCCGTTCCGCAAAACCGCGGGCAAAAGCCTCGGCATCGGTATTTGCCAGGGCCTGTGCGATCAGGCCGGCCGCTTGCAAGTCGGCCAGGAAAGCCTCGGCTTCGGGACCGCCTTGTCGGAGCAAGTCGGCGAGCTGCCGCGCTTCGTCGGGGCGCAGGTCGCCGTCGCGGTAAGCATCGAGCCAGCGGCTTCGTTCCTGTTCGGTCATGATCCGGCCACTCGCAGTTTTCGATCCACACATTCCATGAGGGCAGCCCGCAGCCTGAGCAGTTGCATCGAGACCGCCGTCGCGTTGCGCTCGAAGCGGCTCGCCAGTTCCTTGACCGCCACCCCCTCGCCGTAGCGAAGGCTGATGAGGCTGCGCTGACTCTCCTCGAGTCCCTCCAGGCAACTTGCCAGGGCTTCAAGGCGGTCGCCGCCCGGCTCGGTCTCGCACCGGGCAGCCACTTCGGCCAGCGCCTCGTCTACCAGTGCTTGCGGCTCACTGCGCCGACGTTTGCGGGTGCGAAAGAAGTTCAGCATGCGATTGCGGGCAATGCCGCGCAGCCACGGGTAGAACTCCTTGTCCACATCGAACGAGTCCAGGTTGCGGAAGGCGTCGAGGAAGGCGTCCTGGGCGAGATCGTACACGTCGTGGGCGTTGTCGATGGTGCAGGCAAGGAAGCTGCGCAGCCGGGCCTGGTGCTGGCGAACCAGTTCACCGAACGCCTCCCGGTCCCCGCTTCGGGCCCGCAGTATCAGCTCGCGCTCGTGCATGGCTCTCTGATACTACTGAACCGATGCGGGCGGAATCTCACACCATTTTTGGGAAAATTATCCTCACCACGGTGTGCCGCAAGAACAGACAAACCTGACACGTACTTTTCCCCGGCCCGGCGCAACATTATGGGAAATTGGCCCGCTGCGCTTGACCGGAGGGGTCGAATGATCTGTCAACCATGGTTGACAGCAACATTCGACACCTCCCGTTCATTGCGCAGCGGGCTAATTTCCTTTAATCCTGCGCCGGGACGGGGAAAAGTACGTGTCAGGCTTGTCTGTCCGTG